>JAVCCG010000132.1 GCA_030765605.1 Candidatus Alcyoniella australis | reverse complement strand
CTCGAATAGGCGGATGGAGGGAGCTGAAATCATCCTCGCCGGAGGAAAACCAGCAACGATACTTGACTGCCCTCTTTCATAGGCGGCTCAAAGCCGCCGCCGTGGGGTGGATCGTGGCTTTACGACCAGCGAACTACGCGAATTCTACTGCGGCCTACAAGCTGCCGCCGCGGAGAGGATCGTGGCCTTACGACCAGCGAACTACGCGAATTCTACTGCGGCCTCCAAGCCGCCGGGCGCGGAGAGGATCGTTGCTGAACGACCAGCGAACTACGCGAGTTTTAATACAGCCCCAAGCTGCCTACGCGGCATGGTTCGATGCTGAACGACCAGCGTAACACGCGAGCCTTGGTGCACCTCCAAGGTGCCTATTCTGAGAACAGTTTGGCGCATCCCGGCGCATAGATCAGCTCGATCTGGTCGGCCTTGGCCGAGTCCTCGGGGCTCAGGGGGAAGTACTTGCCCTCGGCTTTGACATAGGTCGTTCCCTCGGGCCCGTTGATCTCGCCCTTGACGCTCCAGATACGGCGGCTGTCGTCCTCGACCCGACCGATGATGCAAAGCGGCGTGTCCACGGGCACGGGTTTTAGATAGCGCAGCTTGAGCTCGACCGCCATGCAAATCCGCCTGCGGCGATAGGCCGGGGCCCAGCCCATCACCTCGTCGAGCAACGTGGCCGCGATGCCGCCGTGCATCACGCCGACATACCCCTGATGGCGCTTGGCCGGCGTAAACTCGGCGCGCGCGTGCTCGTCGGCGCCGCCCGGGTCCACGATACGCATGCACACGTCCAGCCCGTGTGGGTTCTCGAACCCGCAGAGAAAGCAGTCGCGGCTGCGCGGCAGTTCTATCGATCTGGCTGTGTTTTCCATAATCGCCCCCGAGGTTGTGCGAGTCGAATTATAACTCAGCCCTGTTTGTCGCGCCTGCTCACGGCCAGGATGCAGACCGGAGTCAGCAGCAGGTCGGCGGCCAGCGCGGCGATGATCGCCACCGCGCCGATCAATCCCATCACGCCCTGGGGTTTGAACGGGCTGGTCGAGGTAATCACGAAACCCATCGCCAAAATCAGCGATGTCGAGACCAGGGCGCGGCCGGTGCTGGTGATCGTACGGCGCATGGCCTCTCGCGGGTCCAGGCCGTTACGGCGCTCGCGCAAAAAGCGCGTTACCAGGTGGATCGAATCGTCCACCGCAATGCCGATGGCGATCGGCGCGATCATCACCGTGTTGGTGTCCAGCGGAAAGCCGAGAATTCCGAGCAGCCCCAGGCCGAAAAGGATCGGCGCGACGTTGGGGATCATCGCGATCAAACCCAGTCGCAGCGAGCGCGCGATGAAGATCATGATCAGCGAGATCAGCGCCAGGGCCAGGCTGATCGAGTAGATCTGGCCGTACATCAAAGTCGTGCTCAGGTTGGCGAACAGCACGCTGCCGCCGGTGAGGCGCATTTGCATTTGCGGTCCGAGCTCCTGCTCGCCGATCGTGCGCAAATCGTCCAGCAGCTTGTTGATCCGGCTGCTGGGCAGATCGTCGATGCGCGCGGCCAAATGCAACTGCTTGCGGTCGAAGTCGATCAGACGTTCGATCATCTGCGGATCGGACTCCATCAGCAGCAGCGCCTCGGCGGCCTGAGCACGGTTCTGCGGCAGGCGATATGCCGCGGGGTCGCCGTTGTTGACCGCACGCTGAAAGGTCCGGAGCGAGTCCAGCAGGCTGTCGATGCGCAGCACCTCGTCCAGTTCCAGCGCCCGTTGCTCGAAACGCTCGGCCGCGGCCAGGGCCTCGGGATCGAGAAAATCGCCCTGCTCCGTGCGCAGCACGATCTCCAGCGGCACCGGCGAGGTCACGTAGCGCCGCAGGAAACGATAGCCCTGAATCACCTTGCTGTTCTCGCGGAAGAACTCGGTGACGTAGGTCTCGACGCGCAGGGTGCTCACGCCCACGGCCGAGACGATGCAGATCGCCAGGGAGAGCGCGACAATGGTCTTGGGCCGCCGCAGGTCCAGATCGACAATTCGCGACAGCAGCCGCGACAGCGGCCCGGAGTCGAACTGCTTGCGAAAACGGCGCTGGGGCCCGGAGCTGAGCATTAAAACCGCAGGGACAAAGCTGATGCTGATCAGCCAGGCGAACTGTACGCCCAGGGCCGCGAACAGGCCGAAGGCGCGGATCGGCGGAATGCGCGCCAGCATCAGCGAGGCGAAGCCCACGCCGGTGGTCACGCTGGTCAGCAGGCAGGGCCGCGCCAAATGTCGCACGGTGCGCAGCACGGCCGCGCGCCGATCGTTGCGTTCGTCGGCGTAGTACTCCTCGTGGTACTGGGTCAGCAGGTGAATCGTGTGCGCCACGCCGACCACCATCAGCAGCGGAAAGAGGATCGTGCTGATCGTGTCCAGCTTGACCCCGCGCAGCCCCATCAATATCCACGGTCCAGCCGGACTCTCGGAGGCAGCGACGAGCGATTGGAACAGCCGATCGGCGTAGCCCATCAGCCCCAGGGTCCAGATCAGCGCCAGCATCACGCAGCTTAGCGGCACCCAGACCCCGCGCCAGGAGCGGAAGGTGTACCACAGCAGCCCCAGCAGCACGGCCACGGCCAGCAAGCCGAGCTGGACGATGCTGCGCAGGATCGTGCGCACGATCTCGGTTTTGACGTAGGGCACGCCGGCCATGTGGTGTTCCAGGCCGAGCTGACCCAGCTCGCGCTGTGCAATTTGTTCGATCGACTCGGTGATCCGCACCCGCAGCTCGGGATCCTGCTCGAGACCACTGGCCTTGCGCAGAAAGACGAAGTTGACCGCCACCTGGCCATCGGCGCTGACCACCATTGCGCGCGTCGCGCTATGGGACAGCGCGCGCCAACGCAGCACCGCGGCGGCCATCCGCGATTGCGGCAGCCGGTCCACGGGCGGAGCCACGCGCAGCGTGTCCTCGCGGCCGCTGATTATCGGCAGCGTGGTCAGGCTCAGCACGCGCTCCACATCGTCGATTTGCTGCAGGCCCTCGACGATCCGCGCCAGCCGGGCAAGGCCCTCGGGGCTGAACAACGCGGCGTCGCGGTAGGTAAAGACGAAGAACTCGTCGGAGCCGAAGGTCGGGATGAACTCGTTGTAGTAGTAGATCTTGTCCGGATCGTCGTCGATGATCATCCCCTCGAGGCTGGGGTCGATCTGGACCAGGGTCAGTCCGGGCAGTAGCAGCAGCGTTACCAGGCACAGCAGCCCGAGCACCAGGCGCGGCCGATCAACTAGAAACTCGGCGGCGTGGTGTTGCAATCTCATGGGGCTGATACAACGGGGCCCGCGCTAGGCGGGGCGGAGTATGAGGCGATCATTCCTCGGACTGTGGCGGCTCTTCCTCGGATTGCTCCTCGGGCTCTTCCTCGGACTGTGGCGGCTCTTCCTCGGACTGTTCCTCGGCCGGCTGCTCTTCGCCCTGCTCCGATGGCTCTGCGGACTCCTCGGTCTCTTCGGTCTCTTCGGGTTCCTCGGGCAGTTCGGGCAGCTCGAGCTTATGTTCTTTGAGTGTGGCGTTGAACACCAGCTCCCACAGGTTGTTGTCCTCGACGTCGGCCTCGGTCAGCGCCGCGTTGTGGGTCTCGACCAGCAGCTTGCCCGCCATTGCCGCGCGGTATTCTTTCTTCTTGCCGCGCTTCTTCTGCATCAGCACGTCGAAAACGCGGCCGCACTCTTTGACGAACTCGTCGGTCACCAGCTCGGGGAGCAGCTCGCGGCGCCGATCGCGCCAGTAGCCCTCGAAGTCCTCGGCGTAGTACAGCACTTTTTCATCGGAGTACAGGTCGCGCAGGGCGGCGTTGGTCTCGCGGTCCGTCACGTCGAACTTGGCGCACAGCGCCTCGGCGTCGAAGCGCAGTTTGACCAAGTCGGGCTCAGTCGAGAACATCTCGCCCAGCGCAATCACGTTGCGCATTAAATTCTCGACGTTGCCGAACTGCCCCATCATCTGGTGCTGCACAGCGTTGGAGCTCATCACCGAGTGGGCCTTCTTGCGACGGGCCGTCTCGGTCTTGTAGCGCTTCATCGCCCGCCGGGCGTTACGCTGGGCATGGGACTTGGTGTTCTTCTTTTTCTTCGGCATCTTGGTTTCCTGCGCAGTGAACTTGTTTCGTAGGTCTTAGTCCGAATCCGGCCGCACTGTCAACCGAACGATTCCTGTACCAATCGTCACTCTTTATTATAGTGTGCAAGTTTATTCTTGGAATACAATGTGTAAGTATATTAAAAACTCCCTAATGATAGGACTTGGATGCGGCAGACGCTGATCATCGGCGCGTGCGCGGTTGTACTGGCACTGTTGTACGTGTTGGGACAGGGGGGCGTACTGCGGCCCGACGAGGCGCTGCCGGTGCACCAGGCGCTGACGCTACTACACGAACATTCCCTCGACCTTAATGGAGTCGAGGGAATCGCGGGACAGCGGTTGGACCCGGGCAAGCTGCGCGACCTGTACTCGATCGAGCCGCCGGGCACATCGATGATGATCTTCCCCTGGATCGCCCTGGGCCACGGAATCGCGACGCTGCTTGATGTGGACGCCGCGCAATCGCTGGGACTGGCCGTACTCTTCGCCCGCGTGGGCTCGGCCCTGGCCATGGCCTGCGCCGTGGTGCTGATCTACCTGTTTATGCTCAACGCCAATCTCTCCTGGCGTGCCGCGCTGATCGCGGCCGCGCTGCTGGCGTTCGGCTCGCACTGCTGGCCGCTGGCCCTGGGCGCGACCAAGGTCCCCTGGGTTTGCATGGCTGTGGCGCTGTGCGCGTTCACCGTACACCGCGTGGTCAACGGCGACGCCGGGGTCCACGACTTCCTCGGGCTGGGCGCGGCCTGCGGCCTTTTCGTGCTGCTGGACTACCGGCTGATCGTGCTGCTGCCCGTGCCGCTGCTTGGACTGATCGTCGGACGAAAGAAGTCGAGCGACCAGGGGCCGTCCTGGATGTTGATGCTGCTGGCGTTCGTGCTGATCGCCCTGATTGCGCCGGGGCTGAACTACCTGCACTTCGGCTCGGTGCTGCCGCCGGATTACCGCGAGTTGCTCGGCGACCACGCGACCGGGCTGCGGCTGCTGTTTCTCGGACGCGGTGCGCTCGATCCGGATTTGACCCAGGCCCTGGGCTTGGGGCCCGATGTGCGCTTCCGGGGTCTGCTGTTCACCACGCCGCTGCTGCTGATCGCGCTGCTGGCGCTGATCGCGCGCTTCGAGTCGCCGGGCAGGCCGCGTAGCGCGTTCGCCGTAGCCCTGGGTATGCTGGCGCTGGGCTCGTTGGGCGCGGCGCTGTTCGCCGAGCCTTGGCGCGCCGATGGCTGGGACCTGGGCCTGCTGTGGCCCGCGGCGATGCCGATGTTCGTGTTGGTCGCCGCACTGCTGCAACGCACGCTGTTCGAGCGCTCCAATCGCGTGCTGCGCTACCCGGTCCTGGCGGCCACGGCCTTCTGCGCACTGGTCGGACTGTTCGAGACCGGCCGGGAGCTGATCCTGCTGCACCTGGGGCGCGGCCGTTTGGATCTGCCGCTGCGACTGATCGAGTCCGACGCACCGGATGCCATACGCGGCATGGGCCTCAAGGGGCTGGTGCTGATTTTGGCGGGCAACCTCGAGGGTGCGCTGCTGGCCGTGCTGCCGCTGATCCTGGCCGTGGCGCTGATCTTTGTGACGGCCCGCATCGCGGACCAGCTCTTCGCGCCGCAGTTCGACATCGAGAACTACGTGCGCAGCCGCGCGCAAGAGTGATTCGGCCAGTCAAAAGCTTTAAGCTGTGAACCTGTGAAACCAATGCTCCTAATACTGCGCCGTGTAGCGTACATCTTGGCCGCGGCAGTGCTCGCGGCCTGGGCCCTGGGCGTGCTGCTGCGTGCGCACGGCGCGTGGCACCGCGGTCTGGAGCTGGTGTTGCTGAGTTCTGCGCAGCTTGTGCTGCTGCGCATCTGGCCGCTGATCGTCGCGCTGCTGGGCCTGGCCGCGCTGCTCGGCCTGGGATCCCTGGCATATCGCCCCCTGCGGCGCGCTGCCTGGCTCTTACTGCGGATCGGCCTGTACTGCCTGGCGCTGGTCGCACTGATCGTCGTCGTTCTGTCCGCCCTGTTCGGCTTGTCCATGGATCGGCCGGCGTTCCTGACCGCCCTGATCGCGGCGCTGATCGGCCTGAGCGCGCGGCGGCTGTTTTTTACAAAGCGTCCGCGCGCGGCGCGAATTTTGGGCACGTGCTGTGCGCTGGTGGCCGCGGCAACGCTGGCAGCGGTCGGACTGGGACTGGGCCGCGGCATCGCCCTGGGCTGGAGCGCGGGCCCTCCGGCGACCCTGGCGCTGATGCTCAAACTGCACCTGACTCCGCTACTCGCGCCGGCGGCACTGGGTCTGGGCCTGGCCTGGGGCGCACGCAACGCATTGGGGCAAAGGCCGCGCAAACGCCTGGCAAGCCTGTGCGGGCTGCTGTTGCTCTGCGGCACGGCAGGGCTCGTAAGCTGGTGCGGCCTGACCCTGAGCACTGCTGTGCACGTACGCGACGCGGGCGCCGAGCCTTGGCCCGGAGTCAGACGGCTCTCGGACCGTCCCGACGGCTTCTGGATCGAGGCCGTTGACCAGGGCGTGCTGGCGACCTACAACCGCACCGGCGTGATCGCGCGCCTCGACCCGGACCTGGGCGAGGTGCAACGCGCCCAGATTCCGGGCAGCCATCTACAGCAGTTTGTACGCGATCCGAAGCGCGGCGTGCTTTTTGTGGCCAACCATACCGCTCCCGAGCTGCAGGTGGTGCTGATCGACGAGCTGACCCTACGACCCCAAGGCGGGCTGAGCACCGGCTGCCCCAAGACCTCGGAGCTGGCGATCGACGAACAGTACGGCCGACTGTTCGCCAGTTGCGAGAACCGACCGGCCCTGGCCGTGTTCGATTTGGAGAGCCTCGAGCTTCAGCGAAGCATCGCACTGTCGCAACGCGAGGGGCAGTACGCGGTGAGCGTCGGGCCCGGCGACGCGCCGTACCTGTGGACCCTCGACGCATTCGATGGTTGGCTGCATCGCCTGGACCGCGCGGGGCTGTCGCCCGCGGGCCGCGCCCTGGCCGGGTTCGTGGCTTTCGCCGCCCTGACCGACGCGCAACGCGACTTGGTGTGGGTCGCCCTGCCCCTGCGCTCGCAGGTGCTGGGATTCGACGCGCAAACCCTAAAACAGCGCGTGGCGCTGAACGTCGGGTTCGGCGCGCGCTTTCTGGCCTTGCACCCGCGGCTGCCGGTGCTGTTCGTGTCCGAGTACTTCAGCGGCACGTTGCGCGCGGTGGATCTTGAGAGCGGCCGCACGTTGTACGCGATCCGGCTCGGGCCGTTGCTGCGCGGGCTGTCGATCTCGCCCGAGGGCGACGCGCTGTACGCGCTGAGCTTGTTCGGCACGTTCCGTGTGGACCTCGCCAACGGAGTGGGAGCGCTGTGAACCGCAGGGAGCTTTCACGCAAGCTGTGGCTCGAGGCGCTGGCCACGCTGGTCGTGCTCGAGGTGGTGTTCTTCCCGCTGACCGCGATCTTCTACCTCTACTCGCGGCCGGTCTCCATCGGCTCGGTGGCGGCGATCGCGCTGTATTCTTGCTTGCGGCCGATCATCTGCCGCATGGCGGTATTTCGCTGGATCGTGCTCGCCCTGGGCAGTCCGTTCTATTTGCTGAACTTCATCGTGCAATCGATGATGATCCGCCTCTCGTGGCTCACCGGCCAACGCGAATCGATCGCCCTGGCCGTGGTCAGCGCGGCGTTCATCGTCTGCCGCTGGCGCTGGCCGCAGCGCGTCTGGCCCCTGGCGCTGCTACTGCTGTCGATGGGTGTGTTCGCCGTGCAGCTGCCCTGGCCGATTCTCGCGCTGTATTTATTAGGATGCGCGGCGCTGCTGCTCGCGGCGTACAAGGGCGCCGCGCGCAGGCTGGCGCTGCCGCTGCTCTCGCTGTTCGCCTTCCTGGGTCTGGTGCTGGCCAACGACCTGCGCTTCTACCTCGCGCCGGATTTGGGCGCGGCAAAGCGTATCGAGTCCCAGGCTTGGGCCCGGCCACTGATGCTCTACGGCCGCGGTTCCCAAAATCTCGAGGATCTGCTGGGCACGCACCTGCGCTTCGCGATTTTCAGCTGCGATGGCGAGCATCTGCTGCTGGGCAGCCGCACGTTGTTCGAGCGCAATTCGCGCCTGGTCAAATTGCCGATCGACGGCCAAGGCGCGGCCGAGTCGATCGAGCTGGCGGGCACGGCGGGCGACAACCTCGAGCGCGACTGCGCGGCCGGGCGCTACCTGATGCCCGACCAGGGTCTGGACCGGCTGGAGCTGATCGGCGACGATCCGTTCCAGCGCCTGGAGTCGCTGCAGATGATCCAGGGGCGGCTGGGACTGGTGCGCTACTCGCCGCAGCATTCCCTGGCGCTGGTGCTCTCGGACAGCCATCGGGCGATCTTCGCCTACGGCGTGGACCCGCTGGCCCGTCTGGGGCCTGCCGCTGATGATCCCGGTCAGCGGCCGCAACACCGATTTCGTGATCAGCCAGTCGCGCGGCGAGATCTACCACGCCAGCAACTCCGGTGTGCTCAGCGTGTTCGACCTCGAAAGCTTTGAGCTGCTGGCACAGATCGAACTGGGCGAGCCCGCGCCGTTCCTGGCCAACCTGGCGCTCGATGATCGCCGCGGTCGGCTGTATTTGACGCGCTTTCTCGGCGGCGACGTGCTGGTCTTCGACCTTGAGCGCCGCGAACAGGTCGATCGCGTTCAGCTCGGTCAAGGCCTGCGCTTCGTGGCGCTGGCGCCGGGCCGCGAGCTGCTGGCGGTATCGAACTACATGAGCGGAGAGCTCTACCTGCTGCGCGCCGCTGATCTTCAGACACTGGCCGTGCTCGACGTGGGGCGCAGGCCGCGCTGGATCGACGTGGCGGCCGACGAATCGTGCCTGGCGCTTTGCAGCGGGGCCGGCGCGCTGGTGATCGAGCTCGACGCCGTGCCCGGCGTGCCCCGCTATCAGCCGCCCCCGACGGTTGACGGGCTTGGCAGCGCCGTTGATCCTGGCGCATAATGTTCCGCTTATTTGCATGATGGGATATCTTCGACCGGAATGACGGCCGGGACGAAGCATCGATTGCCGAATGAAGTCGGCTAAGGATTGGGAGATCAATGGTCGCACGCGAGGACAACCTAGCCCAGATTTTCATGGCGCGCGCCAAGCGCCACGCACGTAAGCCGTGTCTGCGTTTCAAAGAGGACGGCCTGTGGAGCCACAGCACTTACGCCGATGTCGGCGAACAGGTCCAGCGTGTCGCCCTGGGACTGATCGCCCTGGGGCTCGAACGCGGCGACCGCGTGGCGCTGCTCAGCGAAAACCGGCCCGAGTGGGCGATCAGCGACCTGGCCGTACTCAGCGCCGGAGGCGTGCAGGCCTGCATCTACTCGACCAACACGCCCGAGCAGGTCGGCTACATCATTCGCGATTGCGGAGCGCGGATCTGCCTGGTTTCGAACAACAACCAGCTGCAGAAGGTGCTGCGGGTCAAGAACACCCTGCCCAGCCTGGAACAAATCGTGATCTTCGACCCGATCCAGGACATCACCGACCGCGACCCGCTGGTAATCAGCATGGCGCAGCTTTGCGACATCGGACGCGACAAGGGCGACCCAGCGCAGCTTAAGCACCGCATCGACTCGATCACGCCCGACGACACCGCGACCTTGATCTACACCTCGGGCACGACCGGCATGCCCAAGGGCGTGATGCTCAGCCATTACAACATCATCTCCAACGTCGAGGCGGTGATGAAGGTGATGGACATCGGCTCCAGCGACGTGGCCCTGTCCTGTCTGCCGCTGAGCCACAGCTTCGAGCGCACGGCCAGCCACTTCTCGGTGCTCTACGCCGGGGCCTCGGTGGCCTATATCGAGGGCCTCGATGCCCTGGCCGCCAACATGGAGGAGATCAACCCCACGGTGATGGTCGCCGTGCCGCGGATCTTCGAGAAGATGCACGCCCGGATTCTCGACGACGTGCACGGATTAGGCCGGACGGCCGCCAGCCTGTTTGTCTGGGCGCTGGGCATCGGCCGCGAAAAGGCGGAGCGCGAGCTGGCCGGCATGCGCGTGCCCGCCGTGCTACGCGCCAAGCACGAGCTGGCCCGGCGGCTGGTCTTCTCGCGGATCGCCGAGCGCTACGGCAACCGGCTGCGCTACTTCGTCAGCGGCGGCGCGCCGTTGGCCCCGGAGATCGCCGAATTTTTCTGGGCGATCGGCATCAAGCTCTACGAGGGCTACGGCCTGACCGAGACCAGCCCGATCGTCTCGGCCAACTGCCCCGACGCGATCAAGCTGGGCACCGTGGGCCGCCCACTGCCCGGAGTCGAGGTGCGTATCGCCGACGACGGCGAGATCCAGGTGCGCGGCCCGAACGTAATGCTCGGCTACTTCGGCCACCCCCAGTGCTCGACCGAGATCTTCGACCCCGCGGGCTGGCTGGCCACCGGCGACATCGGCCTGCTCGACGACGATGGCTTCCTGCGGATCACCGACCGTAAAAAGGACATCATCATCACCGCCTCGGGCAAGAACATCGCCCCGCAAAACATCGAGAACCTGCTGCTGATGGAGAAGAGCATCGAGCAGGTCAATATCGTCGGCGACGCGCGCAAATACCTCACCGCAGTAATCGTGCCCGATTTTACCGAGATCGACCGCTGGTCCAAGGAGCAGCACCTGCGCTTCACCAGCCGCGAGGAGACGGTCAAACACCCGGCGGTAATCAGCCTGATCGCCGAGGCCGTGGATCGCGTCAACGGCAACTTGGTCAAGTTCGAGACAATTAAGAAGTTCGTGCTCTCGTCCTCGGAGTTCTCCCAGGAGAACAACATGCTGACCCCCACACAGAAGGTGCGGCGCAAGGAGGTCAACCAGCACTTCCGGGACGAAATCGAGCAGATGTACGCCGAGTAACGACAGATCGACCAGCCGGCCCGCCCCCACGATCCCGCTTGGCCGCTGTGGGCGGCCGTTGCCGCAGCCTGCCTGACGCTGATCGTCGAGACCTGGTGCTACCTGAGCAGCGGCCCGTACTACGGGTTGGGAGTTTCGTTTCTCAACAACCTGACCGATCCGAATCTGCGCGATCCGCTGCAGGTGATTCAGCTTCCCGGGTTCTACCCCTTCGGCTACAACCTATGGCTGGCCCTGGGCTACCCGCTGTTTGGCATCGACTACCAACCGCACGTGCTGGCCGGACTGGCGCTGTACTGCCTGGGCATCCTTGCCGCGGCCCTGGCCGCACGCAGGCTGTTTCGCTCCAACCTCGCCGGCGCGGGCGCGGCCCTGGTCTGTGCGGCGCTGCCCGGTGTGACTATCTATTCCAAATTCCTCGCGCCCGAGGGACTGCTGCTGCCGCTGGTGCCTTTGGCGCTGTGGGCTTACCTGGCCTCGGAGCGCCTGGCTCGGCCGCATTTCGCCGCGCTGCTGGGACTGGTGATGGCTGCCGGATTTTTAACCAAGTGGAGCTTCGGCGCCTACGTCGGCCCGCTGTTTATCGTGCTGGGAATCGACTGGTTGGGCGCGCTTGTGCGCGAGCCGCGGCTGCGCCGCCGACGCATCGGCGGGATGCTGATCAGCCTTGGGTTGTTGGCGGTCGTGGCCGGGCCTTGGTATCTGCTGGTGTTCGACACGGGCGAATTCTCTCGCACCTCGGGCCTCGACCCGTACTTCCTCGAGTATCGCTACACGGCCAACCTGCGCGTGCTGCTGGACTACTTTTTACAGATGATCGGCCGCCGCGCCTGGCCGCTGATCATCGCGACCTGCGGACTGGCGCTGTATCTCACGTCGCGACCGGCGCGGCGCGGCGCGCTGCTGCTGGCCCTGGCCGGGATCGGCGGCCCGCTGCTGATCTTCGCCGTGCCCCCGCACCTGGATCACCGCTATTTACTGCCGTTGCTGCCGTTGTGCGCGATGATCGCGCCGGGCCTGATCAGCGGCATGCCCCGTGGAACCCTGCGCCGCGGACTGGGCCTGGGCGTGGCCGTGTTCTACCTGGCGACCCACGTGGCGGCGTTCGCCGCGCAACGCACTCATCCCCCGGCGTTCGAAACGATCATGGGACCCCAGCACCGCGGCGACCTGCTGTGGGGCGAAATTCAGGCGCGACAGATGCTGCAACTTTGCGACGAGCTGGGACACGCGCGCTTCCCGGACAAGGATCCGATCATCGTCGCCTCGCACCCCTACTGGACGAACTACCACCTCTGGCAGAACTACCTGCACTATGAGCATGCGGCCGATCCCGAGCTCTTCGCCAATCTCAAGCCGACCTGGGAGTACATCCATTTCCACAACGCCCTGCGCGCCCGCGACGCATCGCGCGCCGACGTGGTGCTGATGGACTGCGGGCCTGACGAGGACTGCCTGAACCGCAACCGCGACTACGTGGAGCGCTTCCTGGTGCTCGATTCCGAGGACCGCTACTCCATGCTGTTCGACCAAGAGCAGCGCGGCTTCACCCTGCGCGACATGCAGCGCGACCTTGAGATATTGGAGCAGGAGTACGAGCTGGTGCGGCGGATTGTGCCCGATCCGGGCAACACGATCTTGATCTATTTACGAGGGACGGACTCCGTCGCAATCGATCAGCAGGTCCAGCAGCACCAGGCGCTCCCCGACCCGCCGCGGCTTAACAGCGTAGACTGACAAGCCCCAGGCCCCGTCGCAGTCCGACTGCAGCACCGGCATCAGCGCCGGGGCGTCCGGTCCCGGACTCAGCGCGACCCGCGATCCGTTGCAGCGCGCGGCCAGCGGAATCTTCGCGTCTAACGTAAGCTCGAAGCATTGTTCCAAGGGCATCCGTCCGGCATCGTCGCGCGGTCCGATCACGCCCCACGGCCCACGCTGTTGCGGATCGTGACCCTCGTCGCCAAGCTCAAATCCCGTGCACCGGGCGTCGAGCAACAGCCCGGCCTTGACCCGCTGGAGCCCGTCCAGGTTCGCGGCCTCGATTGCCAAACGCCAGCGCAGTCGCCCATCCACTCGTTCCACGCTTTCGATGATGCGCGGCAGGCTCGACCACGCGCCCCAGCGCCGAACCAGGCGCAGCTCACGATCATCGCGTTGTTCGATCAACGCCTCGGACTCGAAGTGGAAGTAGCGCACGCCGTTCAAATCGAAGTCAAAGTACGAGGCGTCGATCAAACTCGCCTCATCGTTGATTAAAGCCTTGAGCGGATCGCCGGTAAAGCGCTCGGGGGGCGTATCGGTTGCCGGCGCAGGGAGTTGCGCATCGATCCAACGGTGAGGCGGCACGACCAGCCCCTCCACCGCGCGGTCGGGACGCACCTTGACCACGAACGGCCGCTCCAGCGAGGCCTCACTGAGCAGCGCACTTCGTCGGTCGTCCGCAAACAGTCCGGCGGCCACGGCGTAAGCGCCCCAGCCCAGGGCCAGCTCGGGCAGCACCAGCTCGACCAATGCCCCGCCCGCGGGAATCAGCGCGTGGCCCGGGTAGGCCTGTAAATCAAAGCCCGCCGCGCGCAACAGGCCGCGCGAGTTGCTGAGGATCTCGACGAACAGCTTGGGGTCGGCCACAGGCTCGGACGACGCGACCTGGACTGTCACCACGGTCTCGCCGCGCTCGCCGGCCAGGGACGGCGCATTTTCGACCTTGACTCCGGCGATGTGCGCAGGCCCGGATGCGCAGGACCCGGCGCGGAGCGGATCGACGCGCCAGTGGTGCCGCGTCCGCAGCAGGTGGAAAACCGTGGGCGCGGCCTGGTCCTGGGCCACGACCTGCACGTCGCGGCAAATACGCGCATCGCGCAGCATTGGGCGCGGACCCTCGCGCTGTTCGAGGGTCAACGACAGGGAATAGACCTCGGGCTCGAGCTCCAGCCGCTGGATCAGCAGTCCGGCGCGCGCGCGGCCGGTCTTGTCGCAGCTCAGCGGCGGGCTGAGCAGCCGCGTGACCAGAAATCCCGAGAGCCACAGCTCCACGCCGATGCGCACCTCGCGCTGGGGGTGTACATCGCAGGCAGTCACGCTGATGGACAGCGGCACGCCCACCGGGCATTGCCAGGCGCCGTTTGTAAAACGGCCGGGCTCGATCTCGTACGATTGAATTTGCGGCAGCGGCCCGGGGGGCGGCTGAGCTTCGTCCAGACGGTGCGGCAGCGGCAGCAGGTCGGCGCCTTCGATCAAAATCCGCTGGCGCGAGACCACCTGCGGCTCGGCCTCGATCTCCCACAGCACGTTATTCACGTCAACGGGCAGGCCGCAGCGCTCGAGGGTCTGCAACATCCGTTGCGCCCGGCGCTTGCGCAGCTCAAACGAGTTTCCCAGGCGATCGGCCCAGGTCGCCGCGGCCCAGGTGTCGCGCCCCATCAGCAGCCCCAGCTCGCGCGCATGGAGGTCGAGGTAGCTGTCGGAATTGATCAGGCAGGTGTTGAGCAGGCCCACGCCCACCAACGCGTCCGCATGGTCCTCGATAAAGCGCATGCCGGCCTCGAAATCCGCGTCCGACTCGCCGGGATAGCCGACTATCAGGTTGACCTTGGGGCTGATCCCGGCCGCGGCCAGGCCGCGAATCATCCGCGAGGCCTGCTGCGCAGTGTACGGTTTGTTCATCGCCGCCAGCACGCTGTCAACGCCGCTCTCCAGGCCCATGTCCACGTTGGTGCAGCCCGCGGCGGCCATGCGCTCGAAATCCGCGGACTCCATGCCCGGATGGACCATCAGTTGTGCGGACCAGCCGATGCCCAGATCGGCCTCGATGATTTTATCGCACAGCCGTGCCGCGCGTTGCAGGTCGCCGTTGAACACCGGGTCGAGAAACATCAGTTTGAGCAGCCCATGCTCGTCGCGGATAAAGCGCATTTCCTCGATCACGCTTTGTTCGGGCCGCACGCGAAAGCGCCCGGCATAGCGGAAATCGTTGCAAAAACGACACTTCCTCACGCAGCCGCGGCTCGAGAGCACGTCGATGCGCCCCACGGTGTAGCGCGGCACGTCGAACCCGGCGTAGCGCGGATAGGGGTAGTCGATCACGGGCGGCGCTTCGCGCCCGGTCCCGCGCAACACCCCCGAGTCGCTGATCGCCAGCAATCCCGGAACCTCGGTCGGATCCTCGCCGCGTCGCATGGCGCTCAGGGCATCGACCAGCACTGCCTCGCCCTCGCCGGCCACGATGTAGTCCGCTTGACGCGCGATCACCCGTCGCGCCTGACTTTGGTCAAAGAAGAACGGGCCGCCGAGCACCAGCTTGGAGCGCACGCCGGCCGCGCGCAGTCGACCCAGCAGCTCGCGCGTTACACGCAGGCTGCCCAGGCTCACCGAGAAGCCGATCATCCGCGCGTTGAGCGCGATCAGCCGCTGCACCATTTGTTCCAGATCGTCGTCCATCGAGGACAGCAGGTCGGCCGAGCGCTGAAGCACATTGCGCGTGACGTTGATCGTGGTGCGCCACATCTCGCGGCGTTCAGAAGGCTGCTTGTAATAGACCTCGAGGTTGAAGTCGATCACCTTGCTGCTCAGGCCCGCGGCGCGCACCGATTCGTCGAGGTAGGCCAGGCCGATCGGCGGCGTCTCCACCCCCCAGAACGGGCAAATCACGAGCGCGATGTCCAGATCGAAGTTGCGGCTCATGGCGCATACATTACATTAAATAATAAATGAAAAAAATTGGGTAATTACACTTGACACTCACCGGGCACATGGTTACGTTTCCTCTGCCCAAAATGGGGACAATTGACCTTTACAAGATAAGTACACTTAAACATATAACTTTTCACAAGTTCTGATTCTGAACGAAAGGAGACAACAGATATGAAGATCAGGCCGCTGCACGACCGGATAATCGTCGAGCGTCTTGCCGAAGAGGAAACGAGCAAGGGCGGGATCATCATTCCCGACAGCGCCAAAGAAAAGCCCGCTGAGGGCAAAATCATCGCCGTGGGCGAGGGAAAAGTCGGAGACGACGGCTCCAAGAGCCCGCTGGATGTCAAAAAAGGCGATCGCATCCTCTTTTCCAAATACGCGGGCACCGAGGTTAAAATCTCGGGCGATGAGTACCTGATTATGCGTGAAGAAGACGTCCTGGGCGTAATCGAAGACTAACGCCCACAGCAGTGTGAGCTAAGGAGAGAAAAATGGCCAAACAGATAAGATTCGGTACTGACGCCCGGACAAAAGTCCTGATCGGCGTCAACGTTTTGGCGGACGCGGTCAAGGCCACTTTGGGCCCCAAAGGCCGCAACGCAATCCTCGACAAGAGCTTCGGCGCCCCGACCGTCACCAAAGACGGCGTGACCGTGGCCAAGGAAATCGATCTCGAGGACAAATTCGAAAACATGGGCGCGCAGATGGTCAAGGAAGTTGCTTCCAAGACCTCGGACGTGGCCGGTGACGGCACCACCACAGCCACCGTGCTGGCCCAGGCGCTATACCGCGAGGGTTCCAAGGTCGTGGCCGCCGGCGCCAACCCGATGGACATCAAGCGCGGCATCGACAAGGCAACGAGCATCGTTGTCCAGCAGCTGGCCTCGCTCAGCAAGCCGACCAAGGACCAGAAAGAGATCGCCCAGGTGGGCACGATCTCGGCCAACAACGACGCGACCATCGGCAACATCATTGCCGAGGCGATGGACAAAGTCGGTAAAGAGGGCGTGATCACAGTCGAAGAGGCCAAGAGCATGGAGACCACTTTAGAGGTGGTCGAGGGCATGCAGTTCGACCGCGGCTACCTCTCGCCGTACTTCGTCACCGACGCCGAGCGGATGGAAATCATTCTGGAAGAGCCGCTGATCCTGCTCAACGAGAAGAAAATCAGCTCGATGAAGGACCTGCTGCCCGTGCTCGAGCAGGTGGCCAAACTCGGTCGCCCGCTGCTGATCCTCGCCGAGGACATCGAGGGCGAGGCCCTGGCCACGCTGGTGGTCAACAAGATTCGCGGCACCCTGCAGGTGGCAGCCGTCAAGGCCCCGGGCTTCGGCGACCGCCGCAAGGCAATGCTCGAGGACATCGCGATCCTCACCGGCGGCAAAGTGATCGCCGAGGAGCTGGGCATCAAGCTCGAGAGCGTGACCCTCAACGACCTGGGCAAGGCCAAACGCATCGTGATCGACAAGGACAACACCACGATCGTCGACGGCGCGGGCACCAAGCAAGATATCGAAGGCCGCGTCAAGCAGATCCGCGCGCAGGTCGAGGACACCACCTCGGACTACGACCGTGAGAAGCTGCAGGAGCGCCTGGCCAAGTTGATCGGCGGCGTGGCCGTGATCAACGTCGGCGCCGCGACCGAGATCGAGATGAAAGAGAAGAAGGCCCGCGTGGAAGACGCTCTCAACGCCACTCGCGCGGCCGTTGAAGAGGGCATCGTCCCCGGTGGCGGCGTGGCCTATTTGCGCGCCCTGCCCGAACTGGACAAGCTCGAGCTCGACAGCGACCAGCAGGCCGGTGTGAACATCGTCAAGCGCGCCCTGGAGGAGCCGATCCGCCAGATCGTGGCCAACGCCGGCCTCGAGGGCTCGGTGGTGGTCGACAAGGTCAAGAACGAGACGGGTTCCTTCGGATTCGACGCCTCGGCCGAGGAGTACACGGACATGATCAAGGCCGGGATCATCGACCCGACCAAGGTCACTCGCACCGCACTGCAGAACGCATCGAGCGTGGCCGGCATGCTGCTGACCACCGAGGTGATGATCACCGACAAGCCCGAAGAGAACGCGGGCGGTGGTCCGGCGATGCCTCCGGGCGGTATGGGCGGAATGGGTGGAATGGGCGGCATGGGCGGCATGATGTAACCCACGCTCCAAATGTAATCTACAGGGCCGCCCGACCGGGCGGCCCTTTTTTATTGGGGAGGCAATAATATTGGTTTAGAAATATTTGAGTACGCACTCGCGTGGGGCACCCCTATGGTGCCCTGATTCGCGGTTTGTTGTATTCTCTTGCGGAAAATGAAGAGCGACATTGAATATTCTGGCCGCGATCGGCATATCGACGGTGTTGGCCGCAAAGATTTGAGCGGCGCCACTGACGAGGAACTGATGCGGACTTTCGCCCAAACTGGCGATAAACAGGCTTTCACCGAGCTGATGAAGCGCCACAAGGCGCGGGCCTACCGCTACTGCCTAACGATTCTGCGCGATCACGACGAGGCGATGGACGCATCCCAGGACGGATTCATGCGCGTGTTTCAGGCGCGCAAAACCTTCCAATTGGATCGTCCGTTCAACCCCTGGTTCCACCGCATCCTGCGCAACTGCGCACTGGGACGCGTGCGTCAGACCAAACGTCGGCGCAAGGCCGGCGACGACGAGCTGCTGGTGGCGCAGGCCGCGGGACCGGACTGTGATCCGCAAAAGCGCGCCGAGGCGTTGCAGCTGTTGCAGGCGCTCTCGGGCCTGAGCCCGGCGCACCAGGAGATTCTGGCCCTGCGCTGTGTCGATGGGCTGAGCTACGAGCAGATCGCCCAGCGTCTGGAAATTCCCAAAGGGACCGTGATGTCCAGGCTCTACCACGCCCGCGAGGCGTTGAGGAAGAAACATGGGCTGTGAGGAAGGCGTCTTAATCTCGGGGCTGGTCGACGGCGAGCTCGACCAGGCGCAGCTCGCGCAGGCCAAGGCTCACCTCGAACAGTGCGCCGACTGCCGCGCGCTTTACCAGGACCTGCTCTCACAACAGGAGACAATGCAGATGCTCTTCGCCCGCGAGAACGACCAGCGGCTCGATGATTTCGAGCACGGAGTTTACGCGCGGCTGGAACGCCGCATCGGCTGGGTGCTGCTCTCGATCGCCGCGACTTTGCTGCTGGCGGCCGGGTGCATCGCCCTGGTGCGCGACCTGATTTTCAACCCCGAGCTGTCGCTGCTGGTCAGGATCAGCGTGCCGGTGGGGCTGGTCGGCCTGGCCGTACTCGGCGTCTCGGCCCTGCGTCAGCGGCTGACAACGCTCAAGCACGATCCATACAGGGAGATCGAAAGATGATTATCACCACAACCGAGAACGTGGCGGGTAAACCGGTAGTCCAGACTCTGGGGATGGTGCGCGGCAACACGATCCGCGCCAGGAACGTGGGCCGCGACATTCTGGCGGTGTTTCGCAACCTGATCGGCGGCGAGATCACCGACTACACCAAGATGCTCGCCCAGAGCCGCGAACAAGCTCTGGACCGGATGGTTCTTCAGGCCGAACAACTGGGGGCCGACGCGGTGGTGATGGTGCGTTTCGCCACCTCCGAGGTGATGTCCGGCGCAGCCGAGCTGTTGGCATACGGCACGGCGGTTAAATTCGCCGACCAGTAAGGCACCTTTGAGCCGCCTATGAAAGAGGGCAGTCAAGTATCGTTGCTGGTTTTCCTCCGGCGAGGATGATTTCAGCTCCCTCCATCCGCCTATTCGAGGTCTTGCGCCTCAGATCATCGTTCGAACGGCCGT
>JAVCCG010000131.1 GCA_030765605.1 Candidatus Alcyoniella australis | reverse complement strand
GTAGGCTCGCCGGTAGTATTGGCTCGAGATTAACTAAAACGATTCACCATGCAACCCTTGGCATTCCCTTCGACCCTCGAGTCTTAGACGCGACAAATGGTTTTAAAGAGCCTGGTGTCGCTTAGTGACGCTACGGATAGCACGTCTTTTAGCCCAACTCCGCAAATGAATCTCGATCCAATACTCCCGGCGAGCAGGGTGTTGTCGAGTGGTTTTCATCCGGAGGGGGCTGATCAGCGCCGTGTTTTTCGTTCAACGAAGCGAATCGATTTCGATTAAAAGTTGACCTCTGATTTATGCCGAGAGAAGAGGTGTTGATCAAGGTGGCAAGGTGAGTAGTTTATGAAAACCACTCGACAATGTGCTGCTCGCGCCTACCCAATAATGTTATTCAACATTATTATCCCACTCCACCAATCTTTCGACGCGGAGAAGGTCATTGAGCTACGACCCTGGTTCGCTCGCGTGTTTTGCGGCGGCTCCAAGCTGCCTTGACTTTTCGCCGCGATGCGTTAAGCATCGGGCTCTGTTTTTCACGACAAAACCAAGATTAAGGCCATGAATTACAAGGACACTCTGAATCTGCCCAAGACCAAATTTCCGATGCGGGCCAACCTCAGCCAGCGCGAGCCCGAGTTCCTCGCGCGCTGGTACGAAATGCGCCTGTATCAACAACTGCTCCAGGCCCGCGCCGACGCGCCGGACTACATCCTCCACGACGGCCCGCCGTACGCCAACGGCAACATCCACCTGGGCACCGCGCTGAACAAGATTCTCAAGGACATAATCGTCAAATCCCGGGCCATGGCCGGTTTCCGCGCGCCCTACGTGCCGGGCTGGGATTGCCACGGACTGCCCATCGAGCACCAGGTCGACAAGGAGCTGGGCGCGGCCAAGGAACAGATGAGCGCGGCCGACGTGCGCAAGCGCTGCCGCAGCTACGCCGCCAAATTCGTCGACATCCAGCGCGAGGAATTCAAGCGCCTGGGCGGCCTGGGCGACTGGGACAACCCGTACCTGACCATGGACTACGGCTACGAGGCGACCATCGCCCGCGAGTTCGGACGCTTCGTGGCCGCGGGCAGTCTGTACAAGGGACGCAAGCCGGTCTACTGGTGTGCCCACTGCGTCACCGCCCTGGCCGAGGCCGAGGTCGAGTACGCCGACCACCTCACGCCGAGCATCACCGTGGCCTTCAAGGTGGTCTCGGACCTCTCGCAGGCCGTGCCCGAGCTGGCCGGCCGCGACAACGTCCACATCGCGATCTGGACCACCACGCCCTGGACCCTGCCGGCCAACCTGGCCCTGGCGTTCCACCCGGACTACGACTACGTGGCCATCGAGTGCGGCGAGCGGATCTACATCATGGCCGAGCGTTTGGCCGCATTGGTGTTCGACGAGGCCGGACTGAGCGCGGGCAAAACCTTGGCCCGCTTCCCGGGCAGCGCGATGGAGGGGCAAAAGGCCCGGCATCCGTTTATCCAGCGCGAGAGCCTGGTGATCAACGCCGACTACGTGACCCTCGACACCGGCACGGGCATCGTGCACATCGCGCCGGGACACGGCCAGGAGGATTACGAGAGCGGCCTGGCCTACGGACTGGACGTCTACGCGCCCGTGGACGATCAGGGGCGCTTTACAAAGGACGTCGATTTCTTTGCCGGGCAGTTCGTGTTCGACGCCAACGGCGCGGTGATCGAGAAGCTCCAGGAACTGGGGATGCTGCTCGCCCAAAAGGATCAGCAGCATTCGTATCCGCACTGCTGGCGCTGCAAGCAGCCGATCATCTTTCGCGCCACCTCCCAGTGGTTTATCTCGATGGAGCACGCCGAGCTGCGCGCCAAGTCGCTGGAGCAGATCGAGCGCACGCGCTGGATCCCGAGCTGGGGCAAGGACCGGATCTACGGCATGGTCGCCAACCGTCCCGACTGGTGTTTGTCGCGCCAGCGCTCGTGGGGCATCCCGATCCTCGCCTTCACCTGCAAGGGCTGCGAGAGCACGATCCTCGACGCCAAGGTGGTCCAACACGTGGCCGAGCTGTTCGCGCGCGAGGGCTCGGACGCTTGGTTCATTTACGATCCGCCCGCGCTGGTCCCCGCGGGCTTCGTCTGCCCCGAGTGCGGAGCGGGCCCGGAGCAGTTCGTCAAAGAGCGCGACATCCTCGACGTCTGGTTCGACTCCGGCGTGAGCTACGCCGCAGTCTGCGAGCGGCGCGACGACCTGCGCTCGCCGGTCGATCTGTACATCGAGGGCTCGGACCAGCACCGCGGTTGGTTCCATTCCTCGCTGCTGGCCTCTGTGGGCACTCGCGGATGCGCGCCGTACGCCACCGTGCTGACCCACGGCTTTGTGGTCGACGGCAACGGCAAGAAGATGAGCAAGTCGCTGGGCAACGTTATCCAGCCCGAGCAGGTAATCAAAAGGTACGGCGCCGAGATTCTGCGACTGTGGACCGCGGCCGAGGACTACCGCGACGACATTCGCATCAGCGACGAGATCCTCAAACGGCTGGTCGAGGCCTATCGCCGGATCCGCAACACCTTCCGCTTCATGCTGGGCAACCTGCAGGACTTCGACCCGGAGCTGCACGCCGTGCCCATCGAGCAGATGACCGACATCGACCGCTGGGCCCTGCAGCGCCTGGGCGTGCTGATCGAACAGGTGCGCGGTTGGTATGAGCAGTTCGAGTTCCACCGCATCTTCCACGCCCTGCACAACTACTGCGTTGTCGATCTAAGCTCGCTGTACCTTGACGTGCTCAAGGACCGGCTCTACGCCGAACAGCGCGAGGGCGAGCTGCGGCGCGGATCGCAGACCGTACTGTGGACCATCGCCCACAGCCTCGTGCGGCTGGTGGCGCCGATCCTTAGCTTCACCGCCGAGGAGGTCTGGGACCACCTGGCCCACGCTGCGGGCGACCCGGAGTCGGTACACTTGGCGCTGCTGCCCGACGTCGATCCGGCCTGGGCCGACCCCGAGTTGACCGAGCGCTGGCAGAAGCTGCTGGAGCTGCGCGCGCTGGCGACCAAGGCTCTGGAACTGGGGCGCAACGAAAAGCTGTTCGGCAATTCGGTGGACGCCAAGGTGACGATGCACGCCCCGGGCGCGCTGGGCGAGCTGCTCGAGCAGGCGAAACCGATGCTGCCCGAACTCTTGATCGTCAGCGAGGTCGAGCTGGCCGCGCAGCCGGTCGAGTCGCCCACGGCCCAGGACGAGGCCCTGGGCGCCAGCGTGCGCGTCGAGCCCTCGGACCTGACCAAATGCCCGCGCTGCTGGCTGCACAAGGCCGACATCGGTTCCTCGCCGGAGCATCCCGAGCTTTGCGCAAGGTGTGCCGCGGCGGTTTGATTCAATGAAACTCAAGTTTCCACTGTTCTTATTCGGCGCAGCGCTGGCCTGCGGACTGGATCAGCTGGCCAAGCACTTCGCTCTGCTGTGGACCGCACGCATCCCGCGCGGCATGGCGATCCAGATCATCCCCGACATCCTCGAGATCAACTACGCCCAGAACGTGGGCGCCGCGTTCTCGATGTTCTCGGGCTACCCGCTGCTGTTCTTCATGATCGTCGGCGCGTTGGCCATGGTCTTCATTTTAAGCTTCCTCTGGCAGCTCGAGCACGGCCAATACGCAATGGTATTCGCGCTGTCTTCAGTAATGGGCGGCGCCCTGGGCAACGCCATCGACCGCCTGACCACCGCGGACCATCACGTGGTCGACTTCATCTACCTGCACTACTTCGACAAGTTTCGTTGGCCGATCTTCAACGTGGCCGACATTTTTATCGTCATCGGCGTGGTCGTACTGGTCTATCGGCTGACCCGCATCGAGCTGGAGCGCGCGGCCCGCATTCGCCGCTCCAAGGCCGGACAGGCCGACGACGGGTCCGCCCCGATCGTGCCGCCCGCAGGAACCGATGCACCCCCAGATTGATCTGCCGTTTGGTCTGAGCCTGCACAGCTACGGCCTGATGCTGGCCACGGGGCTGCTGCTGGCGCTGCTGCTGACCCTGCGCGAGGGACGGCGGCTGCGGATTCCCGAAGACTTCATCTACAACCTGGCGTTTTGGGCGATGCTCTCCGGGATTCTGGGCTCGCGGCTGTTCTACGTGATCGTGCACTTCGGCGATCAGTACTCCGGTCGGCCGCTGGACCTGCTCAAGATCTGGCAGGGCGGGCTGGTATTTTACGGCGGGTTCATCGGCGCGGTGATCGTCAGCTGGATCTACATCCGGCGCAAGGGGTACAACTTCTGGCGCGTGGCCGACATGGCGGTCCCGGGCGTGGCCCTGGGTCTGGTCTTCGGCCGCATCGGCTGCACCATGGCAGGCTGTTGCTACGGCAAGGTCTGCCCGGCCGACTTTCCGTTCCCGTTGGTGTTCCCCGAGTGGACCGTGGGCCGCCCCGGCGTTGCGCTTTACCCGACCCAGCCGATGTCGAGCCTCAACGCGCTGCTGCTGTTTAGCATCCTGTGGTTCGTCACGCGCAAGCGCCGCGTGTTCGAGGGTATGCAGACCGTGATTTTTCTGGGCTACTACGCGATCACCCGCGGGCTGATCGAGCTGCTGCGCGACCGGATGGGCGATGAGAGCATGTACACGCTGTTGCGTTTCTCCGACGCGCGCTTGCGCGACCATCCGCAGTGGGTCGAGCGGACGTTTGACAAGCTGATCGCCTTTGATACCCTGGCGACCGACGGTACGACCGCCGTGCTGCGGATCTCGGAAAGCCAGCTGGTCGGCGTGCTGATGCTGGTTTTGGCCGTTGTGCTGTTCTTTGTGCTGCGGCGACGTTATCCCCTTACGAAGGCTGAGCAATGAAAAGGACGATTGCCCTTGTGCTGCTGATACTGATGGTCGGCGGCTGTTCCCTGCGCAGTTCGCATTACGAGCTCGACCAGCTCGAGGCGCAACAGCTCGACCCGCAGCTTGCGGCACTGGACCTGGTACAGCTCGAGCAGCGGATGAACGGCCTGTTCACCGAGCTGTGCGAGGGCAAGATGACGATCCAGTTGACCAACGCCAAAATCGCCGAGTTCTTTGCGGACGACGATCAGCGCAGCACGTTCATCGCCGTGATGGCCGACCTGCTGCGCGAGGCCGACTTCCGGCGGCAGAAGATCGACCGCTTTAAGCTCGGCACAATTTTAATCGAGCCCAACGGCGTGATCGCCCACGCCGAGGTGACCTACTGGGGCCACTTCTACTTCATCTGGAACGCCAAGGTGCGCCAGGTGATCACCTGGAAGAAAGAGGAGGGTACGTGGTACGCCTACATGCCGATGCGTCCGCAGGAAGACTGAACCGCCTCGCCGCGGTCCTGATTGCGCTGCTCGCCCTGTCGCTGCTGGCCCCCTCCTGCGCCCAGAAGCGCCTGGAACGCAGGCAGGCAAAGGCGATCGAGGAGCTCGGTGTGGTTTCCGAGAAGTTCAACCGCTTTTTGCAGTGGCGCGACTACGATTCGGCGATGGCCTTTGTTGCCCAGGAGTACCGCGAGGCGTACATCTGCGGCACTGACAAGCTCGCCGCGAACCTGAGCATCGAGAGCATTGCCTTCGTCAACGCCGAGGTCGCGCCCTACGAGCTCGACCCCGAGCTGACCTACGAGGAGAATATAAAGCTCGGCAACCTCCTCGAGGGTCGCCTGGGCCGCGTGTCCGTGCGCTACCTCAACGTCAGCCTGCTGCCCAGCTCCGATGTGGCCAGCTATCGCCAGATGCAATATTACGAATACCGCAACGAACGCTGGGTACTGCTTCCCGACTGGAGTTGGATTTTGGGAAAAGACGCCTGGGACGTATGCCTGGAGGTGGCGACCGAACCCACCGAGCGCCCGGCCCGGCCCGTAGAGGATCCCTTCAAGCCGCCCCCGGCCCCTGCCGGACAGTAGAGCCCCGGCTTCGAGCCGCGGCAAAACTCGCGAGCCCTATACACAAAGATCGTTTTTACGATCTTTACTGATCGCGCAGGTAGAGCGGGATCCGCTCCAGGGGCGCGTCGGCCTCGATCCACAGCGGCCCACTGTAGGTCGTATCGCGGTCCCAATAATCGGTCCACTCCCCCTGGGGCAAATACACGCTGCGCGAGCGCTGCCCCACGCGCCAGACCGGCGCCACTAAAATCTCGTCGCCGTACAGGTACTCATCCCAGATCTCGCGCACCTGCGGATCGTCGGGCCAGTCGAAGACCAACGGCCGGGCGATTGGCGCGCCGCTTTGGTGCGCGCGCTGCGCGTATTGGTACGAGTAATCCTGCAACTCGTGATGCAGCGTGACGTAGTCGCGGTAGATCTCGATCATCTGTTCGTCGTAGTGCGGCTGCGTGGGCATGTTCCACGGCGCCTGGTCGCCGCGCCCGCCGATCTCCATCAGCGGGCAGAAGCAGGAGAACTCGATCCAGCGCGCAAAGACCTCGCGGTCGATGAAATGGTGGTAGCCGCCGGTGTCCGAGCCCCAGACCGGGAACCCCAGAAACGAGCTTTGCAACAGGCTGATGATCGCCGAGCGCAGGCCCAAATCGGTGCTC
>JAVCCG010000130.1 GCA_030765605.1 Candidatus Alcyoniella australis | reverse complement strand
TGAACAAAAACAACTTCCGTTGAAACTCGGGTGCACGGGGTCGGGAGCTGAACAAAAAAAAATTATTTCCGCGCATTTACTAACCAAAAATTTTGTTCCCCCTTTTTCCCCCCCCCCCCCCCCCCCTCTCTCTCTCGCCAGGGGGTGGGGGTGGCAAAGAAAACGGGGAGAGGCGATTGCCCCTCCCCGGTAGGTTGCATTGGATGCGCGCGGATTATTTGTTCGGCGGGCTCCAGAGGCGGACGATTTCGACGCGGCGGTTCTTGGCGCGGCCTTCCGCCGTGCGGTTGTCGGCCACGGGGAACTGCTCGCCGTAGCCCACGGCGATCAGGCGGTTGGGATCAATCCCTTTGCTCATCAGATAGGCTTTGACCGCGTCGGCGCGGCGCTGGCTGAGCTCGAGGTTGCGCTGATCTTTGCCGCGGCTGTCGGTGAACGCGCGGACCTCTACCTTGGCCATGGTGTCGGCCTCGATCTTGCGCGACAGGTCGTCGAGCACAGCGAAGCTCTCCGGGGTCACCTCGTAGCGGCCGCTCTTGAAGTACAGGCCGGCGACGATGAACTTGTCGTCCAGCGGCGGACGGTCGGGAATGCCGTCGTCGTCGCGGAAGCCGTTGAGGGTCTCGGGCTCGGTGGGTGCGCCGTCTTGGTCGTCGGGAATGCCGTCGTTGTCGTTGTCCAGGTCGGGGCAGCCGTCCTCATCGAGCTGGCCGTCCATGTCTTCGGCCTGATCCGGGCACTTATCGTCGGCGTCGAGGAATCCGTCGCCGTCGTTGTCAGGATCGGGGCAGCCGTCTTCGTCCTGCCAGTTGTCGAAATCCTCGGCCTGCTTGGGGCACTTGTCGGCGGCGCCGCGGATGTTGTCTTTATCCATGTCCGCGTCGTAGCCGATGGGCTTCATGCTCCATACGTCCCACGATCCGGAGCGCTTGGAGTGGAAGTAGATGTTGCCCTCGGAGCCCCAGGAGGGTCCGCCGTCGACTTCGTCGTGCACCGTGAGCTGGGTCAGGCGGTTGGTCTTGATCTCGACCATGTAGATGTCCCAGTTCTTGTCGCGGCGCGAGGAGAAGGCCAAATATTCGCCGCAGGGCGAGAAGGTCGGCTCGAGGCTCGGCTCTTTTCTGTTGCCCTTGGTAATCTGGGTCAGGCCGGTGCCGTCGATGTTCAGCGTATAGACTTCCATTGTGCCGCTGATGTTGCCGGCAAAGGCGATGGTTTTGCTGTCGGGGCTGAAGGTCGGGTTGATGCCCTTGGCGATCTCGCGTTGGTTGCTGCCGTCGATGTTGGCCAGCATGATCGAGGGCATTTCCGCGCCGCGGAAGATGTCGTGGCGCTCGCCGCCCTTGACCTCGCGGATGTCGCGCTTGCCCTTGTAAGCGCAGAACACGACCTTTTGGCCGTCGGGGCTGATGTCGCCGTCGAAGTCGGCCGAGCTGCCGCGGCTGATGCGCTGAATGCCGCCGCCGCCGCCGGCTTCGGCGATCCAGACGCTGCGCTCCTTCTGGCGGTAGGAGTCGAACAGCACCTTGGAGCCGTCTTCGTTGTAGACCGGATTTTCGTCGTGCTTGGGGCTGTCGGGCGTGAGGTTGATCTCGCGGCCGTTGGACAGGTCGAGCTGGAAGATGTCGTAGAACCCGCTGACGTTGACCACCACCCACTTGGCGTAGACGATAAACTTCTCGTCCGGCGCGGGATCGGGATAGACCTCCACGCCCTTGTCGCGGGTGATCTGCTTGAGGTTGGTGATCGTATTCGAGACCTGGTCGGGTTTAGCGGCCAGCGCCTCGACGCTCACCAGGCCGCTGACGAATATGATCAGCACGGCACAGATTGTTAGATATCGCCGCATTATCGAGCCCTCCATTGAACGTATACTCTCTAATTCTTGCCGAAGGTAGTTTACCACCGCGAGCCTTGTCAAGAAGCCTCGTCGACGTTCCACGCTACGTTTTTCGGGATCGGCGTAGAAGCTCGAGCCGGGCACATCAACCACTTCGACCCGCTGGAGCGGGTCGCGGGCGAAGCGATCCGGTCTGCGTTCACAGCTCGATCCGGCGCAGGTACTTGGCGGCCTGTTCCGGCGGAGTGGGGTTGATGTAGAACCCGGTGCCGCGCTCGAACCCGGCGAGCTTGCTCAGCCGCGGCATGATCTCAAAGTGCCAGTGGTAGTACTCGTTGTGCTGCTCGCCAAAGGGCGAGGTGTGCAGATAGAAGTTGAACGCCGGACTGTCCAAGGCGCGGTCGAGGCGCTTCATCACCTCGCTGAAGATCTTGGCCAGGAACGCGAACTCGTGCTTCTGCGCGTCCTCGAAGCACGAGTCGTGGTGCTTGGGCAAAATCCAGATTTCGAACGGGAAGCGGCTGGCGAACGGCGCGATGGCCACAAAGTCGGTGTTCTCGGCGATCAGCCGTTCGGGGTCGCGCGTCTCCTGGCGCACGATGTCGCAGAACACGCAGCGCTCCTTGTAGCCATAGTACTCGCGGCTGCCCTTGAGCTCCTCGAGCACGTTCTTGGGCACGATCGGCATGGCGATCAGCTGGCTGTGCGGATGTTCCAGGCTGGCGCCGGCGCTGGCGCCGTGGTTCTTGAAAATCATCGCGTACTTCATCCGCGTGTCGCGCTTTAGGTCGATCATCCGTTCACGGTAGGCCCACAGGATGTCCTCGATCTGGCTGTCGGAATATTCCGAGAACGCGCAATCGTGGTCCGGCGTCTCGATGATCACCTCGTGGGCGCCCACGCCGCTCTCCTGGTCGTAGAGTCCGACCCCCTCGCGGTCCAGCTGCCCCTCGACCCGCAGCGCCGGGAACTTATTGGGCACCACGCGCAGGGTCCAGCCCGGGCCGTCGGGCTGCGAGCCGTTGGAGCGGTCGGCCAAAATCTCGGATGGGGTGTGCGACTCGTTGCCCGGGCAGAACGGGCAGTTCTTGTGACCGATTTTTTCCACGGGCTCCTTGGAAAAAACGTTGGGACGGCGCGCGCGTTCGGTGGAGATAATCACCCAGCGGCCGATGATCGGGTCTTTACGAAGTTGCGGCATCGGTCGTCTACTCCGCTTTCCCGCCGACCCACCATTGTGGATCGACGTCTCTGAAAACGTCGTCGCGCGTCTCGCATTCGCCGACGAACAACCAGTCGCCCTCGTCCAGCGCTCCGCCCTCGCCCAGGCGTTGCGCCAGCGCGGCCAGGCGGGTGAAGTCCGCGTTGTGCTCCACAAGCCGCGTCTCGGCGTAGTCGCGGGCGCTCCAGGTGCTGATCAGGAACTGCCAGTCGCTGGACTCCAGCAGCAGCAGCTCGCGCGCCGCCTGCCGCAGCACGCGCCGCAGGTCGGCATCGTCGCTGCGCGCGAAGTCGCGCGCCAGCTCGATCATCCGCGACTCGGCGGAGTAGATGTGCTTCCAGGTCCAGTCGGTCCACTCGTTGAGCCAGATGTAGTGGAACCCGCCTTCGCCCCACGAGCCCTCGGGCAGGCGCACGGCCGTGGTCGGCGGATGGCCGTCGAGATACTCCGAACCGCTGGTCAGCTCGACCTCGGAGGAGCGCGCCAGACCGCGCAGCACCTTCTCGATCCAGCGCGGACCCTCGAACCACCAGTGGCCGAACAGCTCGGTGTCGAACGGCGCGCACAGCAGTCCGGGCTCGCCCGTGGCCTGATGATGCTCGCGCAACACCTGGTGCACCAGCTCGACGAAATGTCCGGCGTTCTCATCCAGCCGCGCCTCGACCTGCTCGGGGTCGTAGATCTGCTTGTCGGCCAGATCGGCCTTGGACCCGGTCACCCGCCAGTAGCGGTTGCCGCTGGGGAAGTGCTTCTTGTGGAATTCGAGGTATTGGCCGTCGCCGGGGTAGCCGTGCTCGCCGGACCAGACCTGAACCCCGGTGCGCGGATCGCGCACCAGCACGGAGCAAACGTCGCGCTGCCCTTCGCGGCTGGCCACGGCGTACACGCCGTAGGGGCTCTGCGGCTTGCCCTCGATCTTGGTCGAGCGGTCCATCTGCGACCACAGATTGCGCAGGGCGTCGAAGCGGTCGAGGTAGGCGCCGATCGCCTTGCCGCCGACGAGCATGTGGCTGTCGGTAATGAAGTACTCGATGCCGTTCTCGGCCAGCAGCTCTTCGACTCCCAGTCGCTCGCGCTCCATGGGCAGCCGGGCCTGCGAGGCCACCGGCGGCTTCCAGGGGTAGGCCGGTCGGTAGGCGCACTCGGGCAGCCAGATTCCGCGCGGCGCGCAGCCGAAGTGGCGTTTGTAGGTCTCGACCCCGGCGCGCACCTGGGCGCGCACCGCCTCGTCGTAGCCCAGCAGCGGCAAATAGCCGTGGGTCGCCGCGCTGGTGATGATCTCGATCAGGCCGCGCTCTTGCAGCTTGGCGAACGCGCCGACGATGTCCTCGTCATAATGCTCGGTAAAGCGCAGGTGCGTGCGGCGGTAGAAGTCGAGCCACATCCCGGCCAGCCGCCCCATCTGCGTCTGCTTGGTGCGCGTGAAGTGTGCGATGTCGGTCTCGCAGCCCTCGATGCGCTGCTTGAGGTAGCCGTTGAACTCGCGGGCGAAGTCCAGCGAACTTAGCTGCTCGGCAAGGATCGGCGTGATACCCAGGGTCAGCTTGATCGGCAGCCCCTCGGCCGCCAGACGGCCGAACACGTCCAGCAGCGGCAGGTAGGTCTCGGCCGCGGCCTCGTTGAGCCAGTCGGTGCCGTGGGGCCAACGACCGTGAGAGAGCACGTAGGGCAAATGGCTGTGCAGTACGAACGTAAAGCTTCCGATAGTGCTCACTTCGGGACCTCCTCGATGCAAAGCTTGAATTTGATCTGGGCCTGCTGGTCGGGCTCGAGCTCAAAACTGTGTACGAACAGCAGGCACGAACCCTGGTAGGTGCGCTCGAATCCGCCGTCGCTCTGGCTGACGGTTTCAATCGGCCAGCGGAACAGCTCACAGGGACGGTCGACCTCCAGCTTAACACGGAAGCCCGACGCCTCGTCGATCAACACCACGCGCCGCACCTCGGGGCTCACGCCGCGGCCGCCCATCGACGATTGTTCGTCCGCCGCGCCGTTGATTTCGCAGCGCCGGTCCGGCTGGTCGCCGCACAGCAGCGTAAGGTTGAACTCGCAGCCGTAGTTGATCGACTGGTGTTGCGTTGAGCGGTTGATCAGGGTCAGGCCGATCTCGACGTCGGCCGAGTCGGGAAAGAAGCGGTAGCTCTTTTGGATTGTGAAGCAATGGCAGTCGCCGCCGATCCACAGCCCGCCGTCGCGCACCAGGCGGATCTGCGCCGCTCCGTGCTGCGGAGCGACGACCGCGGCTACCTCGTAGGGTTGATTGACGAAGTCGCCCCACTCGCGATAGCTCGCCGATTCCAGCGCCTCGAGGTCGTAGCCCTCGCCCAGCAGATGGTCGAGCACGCACAAGCGCTCGTGCCAGTCGTAGTACAGCAGGTTCTCCAGACCCTGCTCCTTGACCTGAACCCGATCGTGGATGCTCTGCGGATCGCCCTGGTCGGCACCCGGGCTCTGCGCGTTGCTCAGTCGGCTGTGGTAGGCCTCGTAGCGCCGGGCCAGCACGTCGGTCAGGCAGAAGTCGCGCGGCCGAAAACTGATCTCGCTCAGTCCGCCGCCGTAGCCGGGCTGGACCGTGGCGCACAGCTTGGTGCTGCGCACCAGCAGCTCGTCGATGCCGCAGCAGTCGTAGTCCTCTTGCTCTACCTCGACCCGGCCTTGCAGATCGCCCGTTGCCTCGTCGAGCAGCCGCTGGGCCGCGAGGATGTTCTCGTAGACCGCGTGGCGCAGATAGTTCAGGTACAGCCCGCCGAACAGCCCGTGCCAGTAGGCGCAGTTGCACTGGCTGCGGTACAGCGCGTGCCGCGCCGCCTCGGGCGCCGCCTGGCCAGCGCTATCGAGCATGCGGCTGACGTGGAGCATCCGTTTGTGCATGCGGTTGGACTCGGGGTACTTGACGAAGAAGTTGTTCCAGAATCCACCGCGGATAAAGGGCAGCATCCGCTCGTACTCACCGCGCTCCTTGAGCTCGTCGACCAGTTGGGCCATGTCGGCCGCAGCTTGGGCCGGCAGCGCCCACTGCATCATCTCGTGGTAGCTCGCCGTGGGCAGGTAGACCCGGCCCACACGCTCAAAGCGCTCCAGCGCCGCGCCGGGCGTGATCGTCTCCAGCCAGTCCGCGGACTCCTCCAGCGCCGTGAAGAAGCGCTCGAGCCAGCGCTCGCCGTAGACCCACTCGTGGGTCCCGGGCCACAGGCCGAACTTCTCGCCGTCGTCGCCGTAGTTGAGCAGCACGCCGGGCCACAGTCGGCTGCGTTGACGCAAATGTTCGATGGTCTGCTCGGGCTGCTTGAACGGGATCGTGTAGCGCAGGGTGCGGTCGATGGGGAAGACCGCCATCCGCTTACCGCGGTTCTCGGTGAGGTAGTAGCCCGCGAGTTGGTCCTCGCTCAGCCCGGCGTAGCGGAAGTGGTTGTCGTCGGCCAGGGTGTACTTCACGTTGGCGCGCGAGAGCAGGTCGGGCAGGCCCGGCTCCCAGATGCGCTCGGTGAGCCAGATTCCGCGCGGCGCTTGGCCCAATCGGCGTTCGATCCAGTCCGCGAGCATCGCCAACTGGCCCAGGGCGTCGGCCTCGGGCAGCACCGACAGGATCGGCTCGTAGTAGCCGCCGCCGAGCATTTCGACTTGTCCGCGATTTACCAGCACGGCGAGCTTGTCGATAAACTGCGGCTGGTTTTGCTCGAACCAGTCCAGCAGCGGGCCGGAGTAGTGCAGGCCGACCTTGATCGAGGGGTGCTCGGCCAGCATTGCGATAAACGGCTCGTAACAGCGCTCGAACGCGCCCTGGAATACCCAGTCGAAGTTGCCCACCGGCTGGTGGTTGTGGATTGTCAGGGAGAGGAACGCTTTGAGATTGCTCATTTCAACAGGACCACATCAGATTTTGGAAAGACTTGTCCGGGATCTGTAGCTCCAGCGAGTCGTAGCGCGGCAGGCGATCGAGCTCAATGCCGGACTTGTAGAGCCGCAGCTGCAGCCGATAGCGCTGGTCGACCTCGGCGTTGATCGCGGCAAACGGCAGCGCCAGCTCGATTACGTCGTGTCCGGCGATCGACTCGATCTGTTGCTCGCCGCCCTCGCTGCGGCTCAGGGTGTAGCTGCTCAGCGAGCCGTCGAAGCGCAGGGCGAAGCGCGCCTCGAACGTCGCGGGCCCCTCGATCAACAGCGAGGCCATGACCTCGGGCTCGGACAACAGCTCGGCGCAGGGGTCCAGCCGCAGGTAGAAGTTTTGCAGGTCGAAGCCGTAGAACGCGTTGGCCAGCAGCGAGCGGCCCAGGTGCATCTGGCCGCGCGACTGGCCGAATTTGAGTACTCCGGCGTTCTCCCACTCGTAGAAGTGGGTTACGCGGCCATCGATGCGCGGCGTGATGAAGTCCAGCGGCGGCTCCAGCGGATCGGCCTGGTGCTCGTCCCGGCTCAGCGGCCGCTGCAATTCGTCGGGCAACGGCTCGTCCAGCTCGCGGAAGACCGCGGCGAGCTTGCTGCGGAACAGGCCGTCGAACACGTCCTTCTGCGGGTTGGTGAAATCGTCGCCGAACCACCAGAACCAATCGCTGCCCTCGGCCTGATAGATCAGCTCCCAGGCGCGATCGATTTTAGACTGCTCCAACGCCGGTCCGCGGCGCTGCCTGCTGACCAGCATCTGCCGCGTCTGGCCCAGCAGGTTCCAGGCCTGGTTCTCCTCGGGGTGGCCGATCCAGACGTTGTAATCGGCGTTGATCCAGCTGCCCGAGTGCAGCCGCTCGATGGTTGCGGGCTCGCGGACGCGGCTCAAATATTCGCCGATGCGCTCGACGCGCAGGTTGGGCTGGGACTCGAGCTTGGAGTACAGCGCCTCGAGAAAGCGTTCGCCGCCGCCGGGGAAATATTCCCAGGCGTTCTCGCCGTCGAGCACCACGGCCACGCACGGCTCGTCGCCGCGCCCGGCGGTCCGCTCGCCGATGCTTTGCAGCCGCCCGACGAAATCTTCGGCCGATTCGCGGGGGTCGTTCTTGGAGTAGGTGAAGCCGATCAGATCGGAGAGCTGGTGGTCGCGGAACAGCGCCCGCACCTGGCTGCCGTTGCGGCGCACGGTGTAGGGCCGGTAGAGCCAGTCCTCGCGCTCCGCGTGCCGATCAAGGGAGCGCGCCAGCACGCCCTCGTCGCTTGCGATCCATTCGACCCCGGCCTCGGCCAGCATCCCGATCAGCTCGGGGCAGATCGAGCCCTCGCTGGGCCAGACCCCGCTGGGGCGGGTTCCCAGCCAGCGCTGCATGCGATCCAGTCCGCGCTCGATTTGGTCGCGGGCGTCCCGGGGCGCGCGGAAGCGGAAGGGCAGGTCGCGTTCGGGCGATGCGCGATGCGCGAACCGGCTGTCGATCAGCAGCGGTAAAATCGGGTGGTAAAACGGCGAGGCGCTGATCTCGATCCGGCCTTGTTGCGCGGCCTCGCGATATTCGGCCAGCACCCGGCGCACCAGCTCGATCTGCGCCACGAGCACCTCGCGCTTGTCCTGTGCGCTGAACTGCATCCCCTTGCGCTTAAGCTGCGCGAGCTGCGGCAGGTCGCGGCAGGCTGCCGGGCCGCACCAGGCGAGGTTGAACCAGACCTGCAAATCCAGCAGGTCTTGTTTACTGAACGACCGCCGGGCCTGGGCCAGGTACTGCGGCGACGAGCGCAATCCGCGTTTCTCGAGCAGCCGCGCGTAGCCCGGCTCGGGCCGGACCATCGTGTCCCAGTTGGCGTTGAAGAAGTCCGAGAGCAGCCGGTCGACCTCGTCGTGGGTCAGATCGCCCGGCGATTTGAGCGAGAGCTGCAAGCAGGTCTCGGGCGTTTCCAGGCCGCGTTGCGCGTAGTCCTCGAGCTGCGCGATCAGGCACGGCGAGAAGTTGAAGGTTGCGCCGATGCGCTCGAAGGGGCGCAGGGCGGCGATCATCTCGTAGTAGCCCTTGCAGGCGTGCAGCCGCACCCAGGGCAGGCGGTAGTCGCCGTCCAGACCGTGGGAGTAGTCCGGCTGGTGCATGTGCCACAGGAAAAGGACCGAGAGCCGTTGCACGGGCCCTACTTGAATTGATGGCGCTTGGGAACCACGACGATCCCCGAGGCGGTGACGTGAAAGCGCCGTTTGTCTTCCTCTAGGTCGTAGCCGATCTTGGCGCCCGGCGGGACGTCCACGTGTTTATCGATTATCGCGCGCTTGATCATCGCGTGGCGGCCGATGTTGACGTCCTCGAACAGAATCGATTCGCTGACGTAGCTGTAGGAGTTGATGCGCACCATCGGGCTGAGGATCGAGCGGTCGATGTGTCCGCCGGAAATAATTGCGCCTTCGGAGACCAGCGAGTTGGTGGCCACACCCAAGCGCTTGCCCTGCTCGTCGTCGAAGATGAACTTGGCCGGCGGATAGGGGAAGTAGTAGGTGTGGATCGGCCACTGCACGTTGTGGATGTCCAGCCGCGGCGAGACGCTGATCAGGTCCATGTGCGTCTCCCAATAGGTGTCGATGTCGCCCACGTCGCGCCAATATCCGCGCTCGTTCTGGGACATGCCCGGGACCGAGTTGCGCGAGAAGTCGTAGACGTGCACGTAGCGCTGTTTGTACATCCCGGGGATGATGTTGCGGCCGAAGTCGTGCTGCGACTCAGCGCCGTGGTCGCGCTGGACCTCCTCGATGATCGTGTCGACGGTGAAGATGTAGTTGCCCATCGAGATCAGGCACAGGTCGGGACGGCCGGGAATCGTCTTGGGTTTTTTCGGCTTCTCCTGGAAACCGATCAGCCGCCAGTCCTCGTCGATTTCGAGCACGCCGAACTTGTACGCTTGGTCGCAGGGCATGGGGATCGCCGCGATAGTGCATTCGGCCTTGCGCTCGATGTGCTCGGCGAGCATCTGGCGCACGTTCATCTTGTAGATGTGGTCCGCGCCGAAAATCAGCACGTGTTCGGGATTGTCGTCGGTGATGATCTCGATGTTTTGATAGATCGCGTCGGCGCTGCCGCGGTACCAATCTTTGCCCACGCGCTGCTGCGCCGGGACCGGCTCGATGAAGTTGCCGCCCACGTGGGTTAGGTGCCAGCCGCGGCTGATGTGCTTGTTCAGCGAGTTGGACTTGTACTGGGTCAGCACCTTGATTCGATAGAAGCGCGAGTTGATGAAGTTGCTCAGCACGAAGTCGATGATCCGGTAGCGTCCGGCAAAGGGGACCGCGGGTTTGGCCCGGGTCTTGGTCAGCGGCTGCAAGCGGCTGCCCTCGCCGCCGGCGAGAATCATCGAGAGCACTCTGGGATTCGTCTTATAGGCCATCTGGGATTCGCCGTCCGGGGTCGTTATATAGTTTAAGTCCCCTGTGTCTTAACTTGAATCTATCCCGCAACCTCATGGCTGTCAAAGCGCGGCCGGGCCCGGCCGCGCTAGTGGACCGCCGTGGGCATCGATCGCAAACCAACTTGCAATTCGGGGGGTTATCGATACGATCGATCCTTGACAGGCCCGCAGGTTGGATTCTACTGTTCACCCGGAGGACGGGGTACTGTGAAAGAACTGATTTTGACCCACGCCCGCGAGGGCGCGCAGCTGCGCATGCGAACCCTGGAGGCCCAGGCCGAGCTCATCCAGCGCGCCTCGCAGATGATCGCCGACGCGCTGGCCGCGGGAAACAAGGTCCTGATCTGCGGCAACGGCGGCAGCGCGGCCGACGCCCAGCACCTGGCCGCCGAGTGGGTCAACCGCTTTGAGCTGGAGCGGCCCGGCATGTCCGCCATCGCCCTGACCATCGACGCGAGCACCATGACCTCGGTGAGCAACGACATGGGCTACGAGCGGATCTTCTCGCGTCAGATCGAGGCGCTGGGCCGCCGCGGCGACGTGCTGATCGCGATCAGCACATCGGGCTCGAGCCCCAACGTGCTGCTGGCCTGCGAGGTCGCGCGCGAGCTGGGGCTGTCGGTGATCGGCCTGTGCGGGCCCGCGGGCTCACCGCTGAGCGCATTGTGCGACGTGGCGATCGAGGTTCCCGGCGGGCGGACCGCCTTAATCCAGGAAGTGCACATCGCCATCGGCCACCTGCTGTGCGACATCTCCGAGCGGCTGCTGTTCCCGCGCGACGCGGAGCACAAGTGAGCGGCCCACGCGACAAAATTAAAACCTATCCTTTGAGCAGCCGCCATAGCCTAGTCGACCGCGACGACCTGGGAAGGCCGCGATCGGCGGGCGTCTCGTTCAAAGATTGGCTCTGCGGGATGCCGCGGAGCTTTGGCGCTCGTGGAATGTCCGAACTGGCGCGGGCGATCGTCGAGGCGCGGCAGGCGGACCGGCCGGTGATCGTCGGACTGGGCGGCCACGTAATCAAGACCGGCTGCTCGCCCTACCTGATCGACCTGGCCCAGCGCGGGCTGATCAGCGCGATTGTATTCAACGGCTCGGTGATGATTCACGACTTCGAGCTGGCCTTTGCCGGCAAAACCAGCGAGGACGTGGCCCAAAGCCTGGGGCGCGGCGAGTTCGGCATGGCGACCGAGACCGCCGAGTATCTCAACCGCTTCATCCGCCAAGGGATCGAGGCCGGACGCGGTCTGGGCGGGGCAGTGGGTCGCGGCATTCTCGATCTGGTGCCGCCGTATCTGAAGATCAGCCTGCTGGCCGCGATCGAGCGCCTGGGCCTGCAGGCCTACGGCGTGATCGCCCTGGGCACCGACATCCTACACATGCATCCGCAGTTCCCGGCCGAGCTGTGCGCCACGGGCTGCATGCGCGACTTCGACGCCCTGACCCAAATCGTGGCCCAGCTCGACGGCGGCGTGTACCTCAACCTGGGCAGCGCGGTGCTGCTGCCCGAGGTGTTCCTCAAGGCGCTGAGTGTGGCGCGCAACATCGAGGGTGCGCCCACGAACTTTACCACGGCCAACCTCGACTTCATCCAGCACTACCGCCCGACCCAGAACGTGATCACGCGGCCGGTGGCCCAGGGCGGACAGGGGATCGCGATCACCGGCCACCACGAGATTCTTATTCCAATGCTGCACCAGACGTTGGTCGAGATCGTTTCCGACGCCAGATGATGAACTGGACAAGCGCCGTAAATCGCGCGAATATAATGTTTTACAGCACAGATACCGCGACGGAGCGATGGACGAAAGCCCACCAAACATCAAGGCGAAGCTCGCATTGAACGCAAGGGGTCCGCGATGAACCTCAAGCGCGTGCTGATCGGCGAGCACGACCATTCGCAGTACGAGGCGCTCTCCGAGTTCTTCGCCGGACGCGAAATCCAGACAGTTTGGGTCACCACCGGCCAGCAGGCGCTGGAGCGCTTCGACGAGACCAACCCCGACCTGGTATTGATCGATGCGCTGCTGGTGGGCATGCCCGGCGTCAAGGTCATCCAGCGCCTGCGCGAGAAGCCCGGCGGCGGCTTGTTCAAGGCCGTACTGATGAGCAGCGCCTACCGCGCGTTCCAGGACCAGTACGAACACCTCAAGCGGCTGGGCGTCGACTCGTTCCTGGCCAAGCCCGTGGACGTTACCGAGCTCGAGCGACTGTTGCGCGAGCTGTTCGCCCTGGGCGAGCCGGAGATGCCGATCGACGTGGCGGTGGGCGACGACCGGCAATGGATCAGCCGCCGCATCGGACGCGAGGGCACCCTGGCCGAGGTGCCGCTGGGCAAGTTGCTCTACACGTTGTACAAATACGAGCGCAACGGCGCGCTGCGAATGATCAGCGAGTCGGTCTCCAAGATCGTCTACATCAGCCGCGGCAACCCGGTATTCGTCACCAGCAACCTCTCCAACGAGTCCCTGGGCCGCTACCTGCTCTCGCGTGAGATGATCACCACCGAGCAGTACAACGCCAGCCTGCAGCAGATGATCAGCAGCGGCAAACAGCACGGCGCGGTGTTGATCGAGATGGGCGTGCTCACGCCGCACCAGCTGTACACGGCGTTGATCGACCAGATCAAGGAAAAGATCCTCAAAATCTTCGCCTGGGACGACGGCGAGTACCACTTCACCGCCGGCGACTTCGAGCTCGATAAAAACCTCTGCCTGAGCCAGAACGCGCCCAAACTGGTGCTCGAGGGCATCCGGCGCTACATGTCGCTGCAGCGGCTCGAGGAGTACTTCCGCGACTTCACCAACGTACGGCCGGTCAAGACCAAGACCAACCTGGTCGAGACCGGACAGGTCGTGCTCAAGCCCTCGGAGATGAAGTACTACCGCTCCGTGGGCCGGCAGCAGAACATCGGCAGGATCCTCAGCGAGAGCAGCCTGACGCTCACCGAGTCGCTGCAGCTGTTGTACTTCCTGATCACAATCGAGGCGGTGGTCGTCGACCGTCGACAACAGCAGCGCCGCCGGCGAAAGCGCGAAGTCGGGGATCGACGGAGCAAACGCGAGATACTGGAGGCGCGCGAGGCCCGGGCCGCGGGCGGCAAGATCCCGCTCTTTCAGAAGCGCGTGTCCCAGGCCTACGAACGCTACCCCGA
>JAVCCG010000129.1 GCA_030765605.1 Candidatus Alcyoniella australis | reverse complement strand
GGCCGATGTAAAGTTGCATTGGGCTGTCCTCCTCAAAGTTTGTGTCGTATGAGCACGTTTAACGTTTGAGGCTGTTTTATCAAACAGACCTCGAGGACAGCCCTCTTTCATGTATACGCTGCAAAACACGCGAGCGGACCACGAGACCCTCTCCGCGACGCGGCTTGATCGTTGTTCAATGATAATCGTACTGCGCTGATTCTACAGCAACCAATTCTCTCCGCGGCTACCCTACCCGCAGCACCCTGCGCTGGAGTCGTCATCGTCATCGCCCGCGTCGTCGTCATCGTCGTCGCCGCTGGACTGGGTGATGTCGGCGGCCCAGGAATATTTGAAGCTGCGGGAGGTGCCGAACTTGTCCACGGCTCTGATCTTGCTCGGGAACGGCGTGGGAATCAGCCAGACCTCGTCGTAGTCGTTGCCAAACCCGTTGATCTCGATCGAGCCCTCTTCGCCCTCGTCGTCGGTCAGGAGTTGCAGCACCTCGTAGTCGGCTTTGCCGCCGCCCACTGCGACCACGGTCACCAGCCAGTCGATGTCGTTGTCCTCATAGGTGTTCTGGCCGTTGAACTCGATGAGCAGCGTCCCCTCGGCCGATCCGGGACGCAGGCGATAGAAGTTGGCGCCGATAATCCGCGGACGTTCGGTCTTGGCGACCTCGTCGTCCTGCTGCACGTAGGGATAATCGGAAACGGTTTGGGTGATCTCCACCTCGTCCCACATCTGGGATTCCTCAAGGTCGTCCATGGCCACCTTGGCCACAAAATCGCTGAACACTGTCTCGAGGTCGGTATCGTTGAAGTCGGTCGCGTACTCGTCGGTGGCGACCAGGATCCCCGCGGGATGGGGGTCGATCCACAGGTCGTAGATCGTCTGCTCGCCATCGTAGTACTGGTCCAGGTAGCGCGCCCAGATGCACATTCCATATTGGTGCGGTGCGCCCGAGGAGAACTGGTGCAGCGACTGGTGCGGGTTCTCCATGTAGTAGTTGAGGAAGTAGATGTACTGGTTGACGTCGTCGTAAACCTGGTCCTCCATCCAGACCGCCGTGGCCTCCCACCACCAGTTGCTCTCCGAATCGAAGTATCCGTGGGGGTAGTTGATCAGCCAGATGGCGAACTGCAGCACGTGGAAGAACTCGTGGGCCGAGATCTCCTGGATCGCCGGCTCGTATTCGAGAATGTCGGGGTGCATCACGATGTACGACATCTCAGGGGTCTCGAGATTGTAGTTGTCCTGCATGTAGATCGATGTATAGGCGCCGGCAAAGCCGATGTCCGGCACGTTCTCGCCCACATCGCCGGAGTTGCCGACGTAGATGTCGACCAGATACGAGCCGGAGCTGCTCGGGGCCGGGTAGCCCATCGCCACCACCTCAGTGTCCCACGACTGCTCCAGGGCTTCGATCATCAACTCCACCTGGAGGGTAGTCGGCGGATTGAGCGTGCCCCACTTGATGTTGAAATGCTCGGACTGCTCGGAGAACGGCGTGTCGTGACCCGGGCGCGGAATGCGCGCCTTGTCCGGCAGGGTCGGAGGAGTAAAACTTTGGTCACCGCCGACCAGCAGGACAGCGTCGATCTCGTCGCGCGCCCAGTCCGAGAGCGAATCGTAGGCCGCCAGGACCTCGAGGATCACCGGCGTGCCGCACTGCGGCTGGGACAGCGACGCTCCGCCGACGCCGGGCTGGGCGTACTGCGAATCCTGGCCTCCGCCACTGAGGGCATGAACCTTGGCCACCAGGGCCTGTTCGTAGCTCAGCTCGCCGTTTACACGATCCGCGTCAATCGCATCGAGGGTGGCATCGAGATCAAGCGTCGGACCAGCCAACGCGGGCGATGCGTAGAGTAATACCAAGGCCGCGAAGGCCGCGATGATCAAACTCAGATGTCGCACGAAAAGCTCCTCTCGACGTACGAAGACCGGTACGTATGATGCGTTCCCCGTAGGGTCGCGGGCGGTGAAATTCTCCATGCCAAGCCACGTGATGTCAAGCCATCTTGCAGGCAAAACCGAGGTTTCTTAACGGTTTTTATCATCCGGCTCTCAAAAGGCCCGCGGCCGTTGTTATCTAGTCAATGCGGCCGCCGAGGCCGCAACCCGTTTACCGGCGTAGTTTGCACGATTATTTAAGTTGACGCGTATGATGTGAATCATTAACATGCTGCGTCATAAGCTTCGAATCTTGAAATATTCAGAGATCGAAATAACATGGACGACCCGGAGATTCGGAAAATCCAAGATCTGCTGCAGCGGATGATCGACCGCTACCTTGAGGCGCAGGTGCTGCACGGCAGGATCTCGCGCATGCCCTCGCAGCAGGTGATCACCCTCAGCGCGCTGGGCGAACAGGGGATGCAAACCATGAGCTGTTTGGCCGACGGTCTGCGCCTGGCTCCGAGCACCCTGACCGGGATCATCGACCGGCTGATCGAGCGCGGGTTCGTCGAGCGCCGTCCCGATCCCGAGGATCGGCGCGTGGTGCGCGTACAGCTATCGCGGGCCGGTAAGCGCCTGTTTCGCGAAATCACGGCCTACCGGCGGAAATTTACCGAGCAGGTGATCAAACACCTTAACCCCGCACAGCTCGGACAACTTCTGGAACATCTCGAGGCGATCGCGCAGGGAATGGAACGCGAACTGCAAGCCATCGACAATGGAAGGAACAACAAATAATGCGCCTTTGGAGCAAGTTCGTCCTGAACAATCCGAAGTTGATACTGGTCGCCACTTTGATCGTCACGATCTTTTTCGCCTTGCAGATCCCGAAAATCAGGATCAGCAACGAGATCAAGGAATTCTTACCCAGCGATAATCCGGCCAAGTCGTATTACAGCGTGCTGACCAAACAGTTCGGCTCGGACACGATCATGATCTTCGGCCTCTACACGCCCGAGGGCCAAGACCAGACGATCTTTCAGCCGCGGGTGATCGAGGCGCTGGACCGCATCTGTGAAAAGCTCGAGCAACTGCGTTTCGTCGACCGCATCGGCGACGAGTTCGACAGCCACCGCCCCGGTTGGTTCATCTGGCCCGATAGCCGCTCCGACCTGGCAGATCTGCGCAGTTCCCTACCCGAGTGCGACCAATCGGCTTGGGACAACCAAAGCTGCATGCGGCTGGCCGATCACGACGACCTGCGGACACTGCTGGTCAACGAGCCCACCCAGTGCAGCGTCGAGAATCGCGGCGAAGGCCTGTGCTTCAGCGCCCAGAGGCAGTTCGTTCCCAAGCTGATCGAGCGCAACTGCGCAGGCTGCACCGAAGCCCAAATCGAGGACGACATCTGCGCGCGCAGCGTGTTGATGGAAGACGTACTGGCGATCCCCACGGTTAAAACCGTACGCGGCAGCACCGAGCTGCTCGAGGACGGCTCCGAGGAGGTGGTGGTCTCGGTCAGCGACCTGCTCCCCTCGTGGCCCGCGGACGAACAGGAGCAGCTACAGATCGTCAAACAGCTCGAGCTCGACCTGTTCGATTGGGAGACCTTCGCCGGCACCATGGCCAGCTACGACAAGCTCTCGACCGGAATCATGATCAAGCTGCCCGCGGGCATGGAGATCGAGCAAAAAGAGGAGATCTACAGACAGGCGCGGGCGATAGTGCAGCAGGAAGTCCCCGAGGGGATCGAGGTCGAGGTCGCCGGATCGCCGGTGATCACGATCATGCTCGGCGAGTACATGCAGCGCGACCTGCGCACGATGATTCCGCTGGTGCTGCTGGTGATTTTGGCGACGCTGCTGGTCTCGTTCCGCCGCCTGGGCGGAGTGGCCCTGCCGATGCTGACGGTCATCATCTCCGTGATCTGGACCGTAGGGTTCATGGCGCTGGTGGGCAAGCCGATGACGATGATCACCAGCTCGATCCCCGTTGTACTGATGGCGATCGGCACGGCCTATACGATCCACATGATCCACTACATATACGAGCTGGTGGCCGAGGGCGTACCGCAGAACGAGGCGGTGGCCAAGACCCTCCAGGAGGTCGGCCTGGCGGTGGTAATGACCGGCGTGACCACCGTGGTCGGCTTTTTAGCCAACGCCACGAGCAAGGTGGTGCTGATCCGCGACTTCGGCCTGATGCTCTCGCTGGGCGTGGCCGTGGCGCTGATCGTCTCGATCGCCACGATCCCTGCGCTGCTGGTGCTGTTGCCGGTCAAGGCCCGGCGGCTGGGCGGCAAAGACGGTGGCTGGCTGGGGCGCAACGTGGCGAGCTTCAGCATGTTCTTCTACAACCACCGCAAAGCCGTGCTGATCGCCATGGTCGCGGGGCTGCCGGTGACGATCTTCCTGATGAGGGGCATCTACAGCGACAGCAACTTCGTCACCTTCTTTAAAAGCAGCAGCGAGATCATCCAGTCCGACCAACGACTGAACGCCTCGTTCGGCGGCACCTCGGTCATCGACCTGGTGTTCGAGGCCGAGCCCGACGCCTTCAGCGATCCGCAGAGCCTGGCCGCGGTGCAGGGGATGATCGATTATGTCACTGCCTTGCACGAGCAGGACCCGCAGACCTATCCCGAGCCGGGCAAGTCGATCAGCGCGCTGTCCTACCTCAAACGCTTCCACCAGGTGACCAACGGCGGGGACCCGCAGTTCTACCGGGTTCCCGAGACCGAAGACCAGGTGCTCGACTACTACTTCACCATTGGCGACGAGCAACTCGAAGGCACCCTGGACGTAGAGGATTACGCGGCGATCCGCGTGGCGATGCAGTTCAAGGAAGGCAGCACGCGCAAGTTCTGGTCGCTGCGCGACGCGCTGTTCGACTACTACGACCGCGAGATCCAGGGCGAGCTGGACTGGGCCAGGCCAGGCCCGCCCGAGCCCGGGTTGTGGGACAAAATCCACAACATCTACAACCCGAACATCACCGACTCGGGCCGCCACGGCTCGCTGATCATCTCCGGCCCGCACTTTTTGCAGGCCGAGGCCGACCGGATGATCGTCACCGGCCAGATCACCTCGCTGGTCGTCTGCCTGGTGGTGGTGTTCATTCTGTGCATGATCATCTTCCGCTCGGCACTGGGCGGACTGTACGCCATTGTGCCGGTGGTAGTGACGATCGGCATGAACTTCGCGCTGATGGGGCTGACCGCGATGCTCTACACCCACGGCCTGCCGATACATCGCATTCCGCTCGAGATCGGCACCGCGTTGGTCTCGGTGGGAGCGATAGGCATGGGCGTGGACTACGCGATCCACTACCTCAACCGCTTCCGGCTCGAGGTCGCCGCAGGCCATTCGCCGGTCGAGGCGATGCAGCTCACCGCCCAGACCGCGGGAGCGGCGATTGCGATCAACGCAGTATCGCTGATCCTGGGCTGGCTGGTGTTGATCTTCAGCCAGTTCAACCCGATGATGCGCATGGGCATCCTCACCGCCCTGAGCATGTTGGTTGCCGCGAGCACAACGCTGATCTGCTACCCGGCGCTGTTCGGCCTGTTTGTGCCGCGCTTCGTTAAGAAACAACCTCACACAGGGAGTACCACCAAGTGAGAAAGATAGCTTTTGCGTCAATCTTCGCCCTGATACTGGGACTCGCCGTGGCCGCAATGGCCGCGGATCTCAGCGCGGACGAAGTCGCCAAGAAAACCATGGAGCGCGACGAGGGTCTGGACAAGGTCGAGACGATGAAAATGACGATCGTCACCAGCAACGGCAAGACCAAAGAGCGCACGCTGCAGATAAACAAGCTCTACGACGATGCGGGCAACATGCAGCTGATGCGCTTTGTCGAGCCTGCCAAGTACAAAAACTACGGCTTCCTCTCGTTGCAGCACAAGGACGGCGACGACGACCGCTGGATGTACATGGCGCGCCAGAAAAAGACCGTGCGCATCGAATCGTCCAACCAGAACGACTCGTTCATGAACTCGGACCTGAGCTACTACGACATGTCCGACCACGACGCCGCCGACCAGACCCACGAGCTCAAGGGCTCGGCCGTAATCGACGGCAAGGATTGCTGGATCTTAAGCTCGGTGCCCAAAGATAAAGAGATCGAGTACAGCAGGATCGAGACCTGGGTTTGGAAAGACCAATACGTGCCGCTGCGCCTCAAGATGTACGATGCCAACGGCCAGCTTATTAAAGAGGGCACTGCCCAGCGCATCGAGCAGATCAACGGCTTCTGGACCGTGATGGTGCTCAAGATCGAGAACGTGCAGCAGGGCTCGAACACCACCTTGACGATCCTCGAGATCAAGCACAACCAGGGGCTCAAACCCGAGCTGTTCACTTTGCAGCAGCTCGAAAACCCCTGATTCGATTCCGGCCCGCGCCGAACGTAAAGGATTGATTAGATGCGGCGTTCGATTGCACTGGTGCTGATCGTTTGTCTGCTGCTCCCCGTTGCGGCGCTGGCCGCCGACGTGCAGCTCTACGGCTTCCTGCTGGCCGACGGCCGCCTGCTGGCGCAAAAACTGGGGCGGGCCAAGCAGGCCGCCATGCACTCGGCCCTGGCCTGGCTCGACCTGAGCCTCAACGCCCGCGGCTCTGGTGGTAAAGCGCGGATGTTCGCCGACGTGGATCTGCGCTACGACGTGCTGGATCAGCCGATCGACGCCCAGCAGGGCGAGCAGACCGATGTCCGGCTGCGCGAGGCCTACGGCATGTACCTCAGTAAGTACTTTGCCGTGGCCGCCGGACGCCGCATCTATCAATGGGGCGACGCCTACGAGTACAACCCGATCGACGTGGTCAATCCCGACGATCTGAGTTCGTTCTTCACCTACGACAAGTCCGAACGCAAGATCGGCGTCTGGATGCTTGAGGGCGATTTGTTCCTCGGGCCCGCGCGGCTCGAGGTGGTCTGGATTCCGCTGTTCGAGCCCGACCGCATCCCCTCGGACCCCGATCAGAGCATCTGGGTCCCTCACCAACTGCGCATCATCAACACGCTGGCCACGGACTTCGACTTCTACATTGAGGAGCTGCCCGAGAAACGGCCCGAGCCCACGCTGAATAACTCCGAGGTCGCCGCGCGCCTAGGCCTGAGCCTGCGCGGCTGGGACATCTACGCCGTGGCCTTTGACGGGTTCGACGACTTCCCCACCTACCGCATCGACACCTACGCCTCGAAGCTGCTCTCCGGCGACTTCCTGCAACTCCAGCGCGTGTACCAGCGGGTCAACGTCTACGGACTGTCGGTCTCAACCGGAGTCGGCGGCGTGGGCCTGCGCTTCGAGGGCTCTTTCACCACGCCCAAGTGGTACCTCTACGAGCTTCCGGTGGACGTAGACAATGCCGATCTTAATTACGAAACAGCCTGGGCTTTTCTGAACTTCGTGGGCAAGGACTACCGCACGCGCAAGGCCACGGTGGACGGCATTGTGGCCGCCGACTACATGTGGGAGAGCGGCCGCGTGGTGGCCCAGTATTTCCACTTGCAGATCCTCGATTACGAACCCAGATTGTTCGACGCCGAAATGGAGTCCGGCACGATCCTCAACGTAGAACAGGCGTTTTTAGAGGATATGCTGGCGTTCAGCGTTTCCGGGTTTTACAACTTCGCCCACGGCGATTGGCTGCTGCACCCCGGCGTGGACTACCTGTTCACCGACGACTTCGCCCTGCAACTCTCGGCATACATCATGGGCGGCGAGGAAGACACACGCTTCGGCGAGTTCGACAAGAACGACATGCTGGTCCTACGGGCTAAATACAATTTCTGACATTATTTATCAAAAAGAAAACTGAGATTATAAATATCCTTGACTTTTTGGCATACTTATATTATTTATCACTATTATGGCAAAAAAGCTTAGCCCAATCACTGAACTAACAAAAAAGAAATCCGCTGCATTGGGAATGGAATCATTTGATTCTCAAGCAGCAGCTTTTCTATTAGAGCAGCTAGAACAAGGCAATGAACAATTAGCAAACATGATTGTCAAAAAAGACAAAATGACTACAATAAAAAAGAAAAAAGGGTGCAAATAATTCTATATATTAGTTGGATGTCAATATTTTTATTTATTTCCGATTTCTTCGTATAACAATTTAGGAGATCTTGTGCAGGACTGGCAAGCCATCGCCGCAATAGCAACAGTAGGATTATTTATTGTGGCAATTGGTGGCCTTATTATTGATATTTTTTATAGAAAAACTAGTTCCAAAAAAGATGTTCGTAATACTTATACATTATTTGACAATAGCAAAAACTTTTTAAATGTATACGGGGATGGGGATGTAGATGATGAAATGATTCAATTTTTATATACAGAAATGAAAGAGAATAAAAAGAACGTCTTGAAAAAAGTAAGGAGCACTAAAAAGAAAGAGGATAACAAGGACGATGTATAGACTAGAGACTAGTATGTATCGAAGAATTTACAACGCAAGGCCCCAGTCACAAACATTGAATGAATTCTTCCTCCGAAATACTTTGCTTCCGGTTCATCTGAACGTGATCGCCCAAGAGGCCCTGGGTATAAACCATGGCGGGATACGAAATGATGGCCTTTTCTTCCAGGAAGTTCCATTTATACGAGGTGCAAAGGGTTGGCTACAAATAAAATACATCGAGACACCAGACTACGCTAAAAGATTCAGAAGTATTATCGACCTCGTCGAACTGGACGAAGAAGGAACAGAGTTTATACGAATATGGATCAGCAATCATGAAAAAATCAAACCTGAGTCAAAATGGTTCTATCTAGCAGTTGAAGTTGCACATTTACTTCTACATAAAGACCTTCTTGAAATACCAAATTTCGAACGGAGCCCAAAAGATGTGATAAATGCGAACGATGAAGCTTTTCTATTCGCTCAACTATGTCTCTGGCCAATAAAATCAATATTCCCGGGTAATAACCAGCAAAAACAACGTTCGGATGATGATCTCGTTAAAATACTCTGCTCCGAATATAATAAAACCTATGAGCAGTACAACCTAAAATACCCACGGAGAAAGGCGGCAGCGCAATGTTGGAGTTTTTTAAACCGTCTTCGTTTGCATCTACCTGAATACTATAAGCAAATTAGCAACTTCTAGTTCCCGCACCACTCCAGATCATCATCATCATCCGAATCGTCGTCCACTGGCGGGGGTTCGGGTGCGGGATCGTCGTCGTCATCGTCGGGATCCACGTAGGGTATGCCGTGGGAGAACTGCAGGCGGTCGATGCGCACGCTGCGCTCCCAGCCGGGAAGCGGGCTGTCTTTCGTGTGGTAGAAGATCAGGTATTGGTTGGGGTCTTCGGGTGTGCGCGCCAGGCTGTGGTGACCTGGGGCAAAAAAATTGCGGTCCACGTCGGTCGATAGAATCGGATTGTAAACGTACTTCTTAAAAGGGCCCAGCGGGTCGGAACCCACGGCAAAGCCGATGGCGTACCACGGCAGATTTCCGCCGTTGCCCGAGTACATCAGGTAGTAGGTGTTGCCGCGCTTGAACATCCAGGGGCCTTCGTTGATGAACCCCTCCCACGACAGCGGCAGCGGCCGTGTGAGCACGATCCACCACGGGTCCACGTGTTCGTAGTCGGGCATCGACGAGACGCGGATCGTGGCCCAGGGCTCGTACCCCACGTAGTAGATGAACAGCCTGCCGTCCGGCTCGCGCCAGATAAAGGCGTCAATGGCGTTGAATTCGCATCCGCCGTAGCCGTCGCCGATAAACGGATGGTCGAACACGTCAAAGAACGGCCCTATCGGCGAGTCCGAGACCGCCATGCCGATCTTCTCGTTGGCCGTGTAGTAAAGGTAGAAGCGGCCGCTGAGCGGGTCGCGCTCCACATGCGGGGCCCATATCTTGCCATCGTTCCACCAACCCGCGGGCACCGGGCCCCAGATCACGCCACGATAGTCCCAGTGCTCAAGGTCGGTCGAGCTCCAGCATTCGAGGCGGTCGGACTCGAAACCCGTGGTCGGATATAGGTAGTACGTGCCCTCGTGATACAGCACGTGCGGATCGGCCGCGCTGGGGGCGCCGGGCAGGTCGATGGGCGCTGAATAGCCCAGCACGCTCGCGGGAAAAGCAACGATCGCCAGCAGGAGGATGATCAGAGTTGGAAAACGCATGATTGGACTCTCTGTGTGTGGCGGCGGGCTCCGACATTATAGCGCGATGCGTTACAGAGCGACAATTAAACGGGATCAGCTCATCCACGAAGGATAAACGGTTTGACAGCCCGAATGATCGCGGGCCACACTGCCGTATAGATCAATCAAACAGCGAGGAGGAACCGATGGCCCAAGCCAAGAGCACCAAGGGCGTAGTTCCCGAGCATAAGCTGTTCGACAAGCACGCCCACCATGCCAACCATCTGTGCGAGCTTACGCGCAAGCGCGAGATGGCCAAGGTCGCCAAGTTCTCCAAGGGGGCCAAATACGTCTGCCACATCTGCGGACGGGCCTCGGCCAAGGCCGGCAACCTGTGCGAGCCGATCGAGATCTGATCGACACTCCAACCCGGGCGCATCCATGAAATCCATCGAGTTTAAGCCTATCGGCATCATCCGCAGTCCGTTCAAAGTGCAGGCCGGGACCCCGATCAAACCGCGCATGGGCGGAGCAACGCGCGGCGAGGTGCAACTCGATCCGGCCTACGTCGCGGGATTGGCCGACCTCGATGGTTTCGAGCACATCTGGCTGATCTACCTGTGCCACGACGCCGGTCCCTGTTCGCTGAGCGTCAAGCCCTACCTCGACGATCAGGCCCACGGGCTGTTCGCCACGCGCGCGCCGAGCAGGCCCAACCCGATCGGCATCAGCTCGGTGCGGCTGTGCGCGGTGCGCGGCAACGTGCTCGAGGTCGAGGGGCTCGACGTGCTCGACCAGACCCCGCTGCTCGACATCAAGCCCTATGTGCCGGGATTCGACTCGATTCCCCAATCCCGCTCGGGCTGGATCGAAGGACGCACCCAGCGCGACACGCTGGCGGACGACCGATTTAAAAAAGGAAGCGGTGGGCACCTTTGAGGCGCCCGCCCGGCTTTGAGCCGGAGCATGCCTCGCGTATTACACTAGTCGTTGACCAACGATGCTCGCTGCGTCGCGGGGCTTGGCGTTGACCAAGGTGCCCCCCGGCGAGCCTACACACAAAGATCGATTTCTCGATCTTTACCCCCCTATTCTTACCGACAGCTAGGCTTTGCCGTTTGGGCCGCAGGATCGGCGTCGTTCCCAGGGTCTTGTCCGTACTCGAAGGTCAGGGCGAAAGTCGCGCTACGGGTCGTTTGCAGCTCGCCTTTGGCCGCATCGTAGCGCAGGGGCGCAAAGCTGATGGTGACCACGCTGGTCCCGCGCATCTGCCCTACCTCGGAAACTTCGATCAACTGCGCGGGATAGAGTCCGGCAACGGCGTAGGCCTGCTCGTCAAAGTCGAAGCTTGCGGCCTGTTGCCCCTCGAGCAGCGGCGCCTGAAACGGCCAGGGCACGATCCCGCTTATCACGCCGTGGTCCGCCTCGATCAGCCGCACCCCAATGCTCACGCCCGCGGGCACCTCCAGCCGCTCGCGGATCAGCGGCAGCTCGGGCAGTCCGACCTGTTGGGTCATGCCCTCGCCCGGCAGATACAACCGCTTGAATTCGCGGTCCTGGGCCTGTTGATCCTGGTAGAACACGCCGGGCACGCTCAAGCGTAAAACCAGCTCGTCCGCGCTACGGCTGACCACGCTCAGCTCGAAATCCGTGCGGTCGACCACGCCTTGAGGATCGAAGCGCAGGAAGTCCGCGCGCTCTTGCGCCACGGCGATCGTCCACAGCATTGATACCATTAAGCTCAGAAGAACTAATCTGCGCAGCATTCGCCTCCCCTTTTATAAAACCAGAATAGCCCATCGCGTCTATACGAAAAAGGGGGAGGACTTGCGCCCTCCCCCTGTCAATCGTCGATTGTCGCCGTACTACTTCAGCCAGTCGCCGCCCATGGCGCGTTTATCGCCGTAGGTGATCGGGATCACCGTGGACCAGGGGTACGGATCTTGGATGTACTTGCCGGAGACCGTGTACAGGCTCCAGCCCTCGAAGGTCGGGTCGATCCAGTTGAAGCCGTAGTTGATCAGGAAGTACCACGGATCCTCATAGGTCTCGTTGGCCGGTAGGTAAGCACTGCCGTAGATCACGCCGCCGGTGTCGGTGACCTTGAAGATGCCGGGGTAGGCCTGCATCCACCAGTCGCCGATGGTCGAAGTATTCTGGAACAAGCTCTTGGGCAGCCAGTCGCCGTATGCCAACGGTACGTTGTAGTTCGACCGCGCCGGGTCGAATTTGACGTAGGCGCCGGGCACCGGGCCATCGCCCTGAACGAACACTCCGATGTAGATATCGTCGTCGTTCATCAGGCGATCGTAATGTTTGGGATCGTTGGCGTAGCGGCTGGGCACCCGCAGCTTGAGATGCATTACGATGTTGTCCTGCAGGTCGCACATTGAATTGGCGGTGTCACCCCAGGTGCATTCGTCAACGCAATCCTCGAGGTCGCCGCAGCCGATTGTGCCGAACTCGTCCTTCTTGGAACAGTTCACAACACATTGCCAGTACGGATTGGCCGAATGCTCGGAGCAGCTCTCTACCGCCTTGTCGCGGCTCAAGGTATTGCCCTTGTTGTCGGCCAGTTCGATGTCCTCGTCGTCAACCCGATCCACCCAGTGACCGCACAGTGCGTCGTCGGTGTTACATCCCTGATAGTCAGGCTTGACCTGGAAGATCGGCTGCGTCGGCACGCCGATCACGTGGTCGTTCCAGTTGCCGCGGACGAAGTTGACGTCGGACGAGCCGTACGGTCCCTGATGGAACAGGTTCCAGCCGGCATCGCCGTAGATCAGCAGGATGCCCATCGGCATCGGCTCGTCGAACAGGAAGACCGAGGCGATGCTGTCGTCGCGAACATCGGACTTGGTCCCGCCGTCATGGTGCGTGTTGTACAGCACCTTGGAGTCGATAAAGTCGTACTCGAGCTGATTGGAGTCGTCCTTGTCGCGGATGAACCAAATGTAGGCCTGGAGGATCGAAATCGCGAAGCCTTCGATCTCGTAGAAGTATCCATCGTCAAACACTTCCTGTGCGATGAATCCCTTCCCCTTGTTGAAGTTGTTGACCTCGGGATCGAAAATCTCCAACGCGCTGAACGTCAGGCGCTTGCCGGTCAGGTCGGTGTCCGACCCTCGGTTGCCGCTGTTGGCGGTGAAGTTGCGGACAATGTGGTTGCCTGCGTTGCCGCAGTTGTCAACCAGCCAGGCTTCGATCGTGTGCTCACCGCTGTCGATGTCGCCGTTAACGCTGACACCGATCACGGCCTTGCTGTCCCAGGAGGTCATACCCCAGTCGGCTGAGGGAATATCCACGCTCTGGACGTCGCCGCCGTTGATCTGCACGCGAATCTTGCCGCCGACAATGTCGCCTTCAGCGTCGCGATAATGGAAGAAGATGCCCAATGGTTGGTCTGAATCAAGGGCCGGTGTGCTGGACTCGCCGTAGGTGCTGATTGCGCCGCCCTTGGAGTAGTAGACGTCTTCGATGTCGGGGGCATGCTGCGCCTTGCAGCCGTAATAATCGACTACATTCTCGTCCCAGCATTGGTCGCGCAACGCAAGCGCTTCGCCGCAGGACAAGGTGTAATCGATCACGTCAATGCACTTGAACAGGTCGCGGTACTCGGAATTCTTGGAATTGATCGAGTACCAATCAGCGCAACTGCTTACAGTAAAGTCACCCGAAGCGCAGGGCTCCATTGCCTCGCACAGGGCCTGATACAGCTCGCAGCCCTTGAGTACCGGCGGCGTGTCGTCGTCATCGTCGTCATCGTCGTCGTCGTCCGCGCCCGGATCAGCGTTGACCTTAACCGAGCCCAGGTCGAAGACCTCCCAGATCGGATTGTCCTCCCGTCCGGTTATCGGCGCGGTGAGTTCCTTCTGGTTTACCGGATCGATCCAGGACACGAGTGTCAACTGATCGGGATTCCGGCTGGTGTCAACGCTATCAACGTAGCTGAGCTTGAGCCAGCTTCGCAACGGCAGGATCGACATCGAATACTCGGTCTTGCCCGGTACGACATCCATGATGCCGGCTGTGGTTACCGCATTGGAAACCCCGGTTTCGGCGTCAAAACCCAGCGGGAATACACCGACCTTGGGATACGGAACCTGATAGAAGGTTTCGTTTAATCCGTCACGGTCAAGGTCCATCGGCATGCCCCTGCGTCCGGTGGTTTCACCGAACTCGTTGACCTCTTCGGCCAGGGCTATCTCATCGACCTTAAAATGGAAGGTGTCGTTGCCTTCAGTTGGAATCTCCTCCGTTATCTCGGTGCTGTCAGGCATGCAACCGATGAGCAAAGCCATGGCCGCCGTGATAACCAGGAGGAACGAGATCGTTCGCCAGTTCATTTCAACCTCCCACACCGTGGTCAGGTTTATCAATCAAAGTCGGTGCCAAGACCCAGGTACCACCGGACCGGGAACTTATCCCGCTCCTCGTCCTGGAAGCCGTGGGCGACCTTGATGAAGCTGTTCCAAAATCCGTTGAACAGGAACATCGTAAACCGCAGCTCGCCTCCGACGTCGTAGAGCAAGTCGTCGGCAAGGGTGAACTCGCCGTCGCCGTTGTCGTCGAAGATCTTGGCCGGGTTGTAGAAGTCCTTCTGCTTGTTCACATGGGACCAGAGGTTACCCGCGTCGCCGAACACCGCGCCGTAGACCGCGTCGAAGTAGAACGGTCCGAACTTGGTGTCGATGTCCCGAATGATCGGGAAGCGGTACTCCAGACCGGCCACGGCCATGGTCTCACCCTCGAGGGTGTAGCGCTCATAGCCGAGGAAGGTTCCGTTGTTGGAGTAGGCTCGCGTGCCGGAGAAGGTCATTCCGCCGGCAGCGAAGCGATCGTACCAGTGAACGCGGCCGTAGCTGTTGCCCCAGCCGAAGTCCTCGGGAACGGTCGAATGCACGAACCCACCGATGAACTTGAAGTTCAGGGTGTGGTCCAGCTTGTACCACTGGTAAGCCCAACCCTTGCCCGCGGTCAGGTCGTACTTGCTGCGGGGCGTGGTGCCCCAGAACGGGATCGGGAAGTACTTCTGATAGTTGACGTTGAATCCCCAGTAGCCGTAGTCGGGCAACGGATAGAGGGAGTCGTCGGTCTCGGTATCGTACTTGGTGTAGTAGTTCTCGGTATCGCCGTAGATCGCGCTCAGGTCGGAACCCATCGAAGCACCGGTAAACGGCTCTTTGATGTTGGGGTTGGCGTACATGAACTCAAAGAAGAACGACGAGCCTCCGCGCGGGTTGGCGCTGCCGTCCAGGCGGTAGTCGATAATCGAGTCGTTGGAGTAGGCCAGGTTGAGGCTGCGGCCGGTGAACTGCCGCATGCGCATACCAGGCTGCTCGACCCGGATGTCTTTGAAGAAGTAGTAGAAGTACCAGTTGTTGCCTTTGAACGTATAGCGCGCGCCCATCAGGTAGAAGGCCGCGTCGAACGAGGCCTTGAGCTTGAAGTGCAGGGCGTCGAACTCCGAGGAGTTGATCGGGAAGATCCGGTGCAAGCTCAGGAACGTGGTGAACGGCAGCATGTAGTTCTCGTACCACAGGTGGTACTCGGTCTCCTCGCCGAACAGCATCTCGCCCACCACCAGGTTACGTTCGGCCTGGTCGATGGCGATCGTTGTGAACCCGGCTTTGAAGCGCTGATCCTCGTACATGAACTCGGGGTAGATCACCCAGCGTCCACGATGCTCGGCCCAGATCGGCCAGATGCCCAGCGGACCGTTCCACACCGCGTAGTCGTGGCCGACGATCTCGGGGATTGGGTCGAGGCTGGCCAGGTTGGCGGCGATTTCCTCTTCAGTCACGTCAAAGTAGTAGTCCTCGACCTTCTTGCCGTAGAACTCGTCGAACTTCATCTCGTGCAGCCGGAAGCCGTGCGCGGTGAAGTAGGCGTAGTTTATTACGGTCTCGCCCTCGCCGTTGGGGCTGATCCACGGCCAGAACGCGCCACCGATAACGTTGGTCAGCTGCGTGAGCTCGTGGGTTTCGATGTCCATCTTGTAGACATTGAAGATGCCCGTGCGGTCGGAGGAAAAGACGATGCTCTTGCCGTCGGGCATCCACGACGCGTCGCGGTTGTCGAAACGGTCGTAGGTCAGCGGCCGCAGGTCGGTGCCGTCGGAGTTGATCAGCCAGATGTCCTGCCGTCCATGGCGGTACATCAGGAAGGCGATCTTGGTTCCGTCCGGGCTGAACGTCGGCCATCCGCACTGGGTCATATCGTTGAACTCGACCAGCTTGTAGTAGCCGCCGTAGTTCGGGTAATCGAGAATCGCCAGGCTCAGCTGGCCGTTGTTGGCCACGGTGAAGGCGATCTTGTCCTCGGTGGGCGACCAGGCCGGGTTGAACGCACGGACCTGGTGGGTCACGCGGGTATGGACCTCTTTCTCCACATCGTAGACAAAGATTTCCTGGCGGTAGTCGTGACGGTAGGGCTCCGCCGCGTGCTTGACGTAGACGATCTTCGTGCTGTCGGGCGACCAGTCGAAGCCCTCGGCGGGCAGCTTGGCCACGAAGACCGGCTTTTCGTCGTTCTTCTCTTCGAGATCGGGATGGGTCTTGCGCACGTAAAGGTTCGGGTAGTAGCTGCCCGAGCCGGCGGACGAGGCGAACGCCAGGTACTCGCCGTCGGGGCTGTACTTGGCCTGCAGGTTGTGGATGCCCTCCATCCACTTATCCTGATCGGTGCGCTCGGCCTTGGGCGGCAGCCAGTCCCAGAACTCCATCTCGGTGCCCTTGTACTCGTTGCCGTAGATCCCCTCGAGCTCGCGGGTGTACTTGTTGAGCAGCCACTCTTTCCAGCGGTTGTACAACTCGTCGCGGTTGATGCCCAGCTCGCGCTTGATCACCGTGCCGTATGCGAGATTCTGCCACTCCAGGCCGGCCTGATGCCACATCTTGGCGTTCATATCCATGCCGTATGTTTCGCCGATGTAGTTGGTCATCGAGTAGCCCTGGTTGTAGACCAGCTCGCTTTGGATGAAGTTGTCCTTGTCGTAGATGATGTCCATCTGGTCCATTGTGAGGATCGTATCCTCGAGGACCGCCATACGAAGCAACATCTCACGATGGGTATCGAAGTTGTCGGTGCCGTAGAGTTGGTCGGAATACTGGGCCACGCCCTCGACCATCCAGGTCGGCAGGTTCTCGGAGCCCCAGAAGTAGCCGACGCCGATGTCGAAATTGTATTTCTGGCTCGAGCGCGTACCACCGACCACCAGGCCGATCATGTTCTCGCGGAATACCGCCGCGGCCTTGAGGCTGACAATGTGGCCGTACTCGTGGGCGAAGACCGACTTGATGTGGTCTTGGCGCCCGCGCAGTGTGATGTAGAGGTTGTTGGTCCACAGCGTGATCCAATCGAAGTTGTACGCTGCGAAACCGTTGGAATAGTCCTCGGTATCGATGATCGTGATCCGAGTTTTATGCGCGGGCTCGAAGTTGAAATAGGTCGTGATCGTGTCGTGGATGTCCTCAATGTACTTGGAGAGCACCCGCGCCGAATATTCGGTCTGGTCGTAATAGTAGATTATGAAGTGCTCGGTCTCGAAGTACTTCCAGTCCAGCTCGTTATGCGTGATCTCTCCATCCCAGAGGAAGAAGGACGCCGAGGCCGTCTGGGGCACTGAGGCCAAAACGAGGGTTATCACGACAGCGGCCAAAACCAGTTTGGCGCTCATCGCTTTCATGGTGACCCGCTCCATCCTTTTAGCTTGCGTCAACATGATTCACCCCCTACTGCCAGCGCTTGGCAATGCCGATCGAGTAGGTGATACCGGCTGGCTCATACGTCTCGACCTCGTATGGCGGTAGGAAGTAAGACCGCGAGTACTTGAGGAAGCTGTTCTGCCCGGCGAACGGGACGTCCATGCCGATCCAGACGTCGTAGCCCGAGCTGCGCTGATAGAGCAGCTTGGGCTGGACGTTGATGAACGTTCCCTTGTCGTCCAGCGTCAATCGACGGTCGTCCTTGTCCTCGATCGTAGTGTCGAACAGCCGCGACATCACACTGACCCCAGAACCCACGGCGAAGCTGCCCAGATAGGGCGGCAGCTTGGGCACCTGGAAGAATACCTCGCCGTAGCCCTGGACCTGATCGGCCATGTCTATCTCGCCCGGGCTGTACTTGGTGTTCGAGGGCATTCGATAGAGGTATCCGGCCTTGGCCATCGCCGAGAATTTCCACAACTGCTGCTTGAAGGCCACGCCGCCGTAGAAGTCGGTTGTGCCCGCGGTCAGATAGTTGCGTGCGATCTCGTTGCGCCGCGGGTTGTCGTTGCCCGTGGGGAACTTCCAGTTGGCGTCAATCGCCAGCGAGGTGTTCCAGTCGTCGACGTAGCGATGGTAGACCTGGTAACGAATCTCGAAACTGGCGTCGCCCATCTGCGGCAAGGTGGCTTCCCACAACTTCCAGATGTCGTCCTGGTCCAACCAATTGCGCAGGGCGTCCTCCATCGAGGCGCCGTAGACGTTGCTCTTGAAGCGCCGGTAATTTTGATTGCCGGGCTTGATCAGCGTCTCTTTGTAGCTGAACGGGAAGCGCATCGTGAAGGTGAGGTTGTCGGTAATGCCCAGACCGAAGTACAGCTCCCAGGTCTGTTTCTTGACCTTGAAGCTGCCGGTGACCAGGTTACCGTCCTCGTCCCAGTATTCCGTGGCGTAGAAGTGGTGGTAAACCACTCCCAACTCGGAGATCCGTCGATTGTAGACCAACGGACGAGCCACGTAGTCGGTGGGATAAGTGAAGACGTCGTGCAACGGGTGATCTAGGGCCGCTTCGCCCCACTTGTTCTCATCCTCGTCGTCGTCGTCGTCGCCTTCGTCGTCGTCGTCGTCGTCGTCTCCGCCATCGTCGTCGTCACCGTCATCGTCGTCGTCGTCGTCACCGTCATCGTCGCCCTCCTGGGCCAAAGATGCGGTGGCGAAGCTTACGATGAGGAAGATGACCAACATCAGAAGCACCGCCCTCAGCTTCATCAGTTATTCCTTTCCTTGGTCGCGTGCAGGATCAAAGGGCAATTCGATCAAATTTCCTGGGTCTCTTGACTAGGTAAAGGTTGCGAGCCTTTAAGACCGCTTATACCTAAATGAACGGCCGGAAAAAGTCAAGTTGCCCCGTGCACTGCATTAACTTGTTTTTACGCCCTGTTTTATGAACTTTTCATAGAGATCGACTTCCTTGGCGCTGCCGATAATCAGCGGCACGCGCTGGTGCAGAGACTGAGGTTCGATGTCGAGGATACTGCGCCGCCCGTCGCTGGCGCGGCCGCCGGCCTGCTCAACGATGAAGGCCAGCGGAGAGGCCTCGTACAGCAGCCGCAGCTTGCCCGAGCTCTTGCGCGGATCCTTGGAGTCGCGCGGATAGAGAAAGATCCCGCCGTAGAGCAGCGTACGGTGGAAGTCGGCCACCAGGCTGCCTATATAGCGCAACGAGTAAGGCCGCCCCGTAGAGCGGTCCATCTGTTTGATGTAGCCGATGTACTCCCGGGTCGCATCGTCCCAATACGGGTAGTTGCCCTCGTTGACCGAGTAGAGCTTGCCGCTGGCGGGAATCGTGATGTTCTCGTGCGAGAGCAGGAACTCGCCCATCGACGGGTCGAGGGTAAAACCGTGCACGCCGCTGCCGGTGGTGTAGACCAGGATCGTCGACGAGCCGTAGACCACGTATCCGGCCGCGACCTGTTTGCGCCCCGGCTGGAGCAGACCGCCCTCGAGCCCCGGCTCTTCGCGCGAGCGGTGGATCGAGAAGATCGTGCCGATCGAGACGTTGGCGTCGATGTTGCTGCTGCCGTCCAGCGGGTCGAAGGAGACAACATAGTCTCCGCGCAGGTGTTCGGCCTGCACGCAGACCGCGCTCTCTTCTTCCTCGCTGGCCATCGAGTTTAGATAACCCGAGCTGCCCAGCACGTGCTTCATCACCTCGTTGGCGTAGACGTCGAGCTTGCGCACCTGTTCGCCCTGGACGTTGCGGCTGCCGGTCAGGCCCAGGACTTCGACCAGGCCCGCCTTATTGACCTCGCGCGAGATAATCTTGCATGCCAGCTCGATCTGCGCCAACAACCCCGAGAGCTTGCCACGCGCCTCGGGAAAATGGCGTTGGTTCTCGAAAATGAAGCGTGTCATGGTTTGGCTTTGCATAGCTTCTCCATTGGTCGTGTTGCCGATTTTTTATGTTCCTTGCAATAAAACCCACACGCGACTCGCTTGTCAATCTCAAGTCGCGGCCTTGCTCGGCATAGTCCGGCGCGGCTAAGCTTGTCCGATGCCCAAATACCTCTCCCTGGCGATACTGCTGCTGGTGATGGCGCTGAGCGCTGCGCTGCACGGCCAGTGGATCGCCAGCGACCAGGCCGTGCTCGAGATCGACACCGTCGATCACATCCAGGCCTTCCAGAAGTACCGTTTCGTGCACGGCGATCCACGGCTGCCCCTGGGCGATCGGCTGCACGGCGCCTTTGGCTACCAGTACTTCACCAGCGTGCCGCCGCTGATTTTCTGGATGACCTGGCCGCTGGTCTCGGCCTACGGCTCGAGCCTCAACGTGGTGCGCTCGGTGGCCGTGATCGCGCTGCTGCTCTACCTTCTATCCATCTACCTGCTCGCGGCCCGGCTGGGCGGACCGTGGGCCGGAGCTGCCGGCGCCTGCCTAGCCGCCTGGTTCGCCGACGTCAGCCTGCTGGGTCACGTCTACGGCACGTTCCTGCTCGCACCGGCCTGCGTGACCCTGGCGATCTGGGCCTGCCTGACCTCCGAAGGGTTCACCCGGCTGTGGCGTTGCGTTCTGGCCGGTGTGCTCATGGCCGCGGCGATGTGGTCCGAGCGCGGCATCCCGCAGATCTACCTCGTTGCGCCGCTGGCGCTGATCGTGCTCCACGCGCTTTGGCAACTGCGTAACGAACAGCGATCGCCGCGGCGCTTCGCCCTGGGAGCGACCCTGGCCCTGGTGCTGCCTACCCTGGCCGCCCTGCCCTTCATCGTGGGCTACATTCAGACCAACTCCACGCACAACTCGGACCTGATCTCCGTGCCGCTCTACCCCTACCGCGACCAGTGGTACTACTACCTGAAGAAGGGGCCGCGGATCGTGCTGGGCTACAGCAACACCGTGCTGTTCCTGGTCTCGCTGGTGTTGGTCTTTAAAAAAAGGCTGGCCGGACGCTGGCTGCTCGGGCTGTGGATCGCCGCGCCGCTGATATTCTTTTCAGCGATCTCCACCAAGGACTTCGTCTACCTCGCCGGAATCACCACGCCGGTCGCGGCGCTGATCGGACTGGCGATAGCTTCGCTGAAGAACAACCGCCGACGCGTTGCGCTGCTGCTGCCGTTTCTGGTGCTCGGTTTTTTACAGTCCGCGCCGCGGGTGCTGCCCTGGAACTGGTTGACCCGGTTGGCCCGGGAGCACCCGATCGTGCTGCAGTGGCAACGTCCGCCGCCCGACGCCACGCTGCCGCAAAGCGCCAAGCCGCTGGAGGATCAGGCCCGGCAGATGCTCGAGCGCGTGAACGCGGACGAGCACGCGGTGCTGTGCATCCTCTACACCGGCCGACAATATCCCGTTGGCGGGGCCAACCCCGAAAACGAGGCCAAGCGCCTACAGTTCACCCTGACCCTCCTGCGCCCCTGGTCCGTGGCCGTGTTGGTCTACGGGCCGCGGGGAATGATGCTGCTCGAACAACCCTACGAGCGCATGCGGCGCATCGTCGAGCAACGCAGCCGCATGGCCGCGCGCTTACTCGATCCGCTGAGCCACGATTTCGACTCGCTGCAGCTGATCGTCGGGCGCTACGGCCAGGGCGGGTTCCAAGGATTCATCCGCGCTAAAGACCGCCGGGCAGGCGGCAACGTGATCGTCAAGGACAGCGACGGATTCCGGCATCCGCCGTTCGTGATCGACCCAGCGCGCATCAGGCCGCGACAGGTCGACCGGATCTACACCACCGGCGAGCTGCCGATCACGGTCTGGCGCGACCAACCCATCACGACATCGGAGGAAGAGCCATGAGTAATCCTAGCAAGGTATTCATGATCGACCTGCGCGCCCACAACAAGCGCAACCTGTTTCAGCGCATCGACGCGTTACTCGACGCCGCGGGCTTCGAGCAGATCGACTTCAAAGATCGGCTGACCGCAATCAAGCTGCACTTCGGCGAGGCCGGCTGCACCGCTTTTATCAGGCCGGTGTTTGTGCGCCACTTCGTGCAGCGCCTGCTGCGCGCCGGGGCCCGACCGGCGCTGATGGACACCAACACGCTCTACCGCGGCTCGCGCTCGGATTCTGTTAAGCATCTGCACACCGCGCTGCAAAACGGCTTCGGCTACTCCTCGGTCGGCGCGCCGCTGATTATCGCCGACGGGCTCAAGGGCACCTCGTGCGTCAAAGTGCGCGTGGATTGCCCGCAGCTGGCCCAGGTCAGCATCGGCGCGGACCTGCACCACAGTCAGGCGCTGCTCTCGCTGGCGCACTTCAAGCTGCACGAGCTGACCGGGTTCGGCGGCGCGATCAAGAACATCGGCATGGGCGGCGCGGACCGCGCGGGCAAGCTTTTGCAACACTCGACGGTCAACCCCTACATCGACCAGGAGACGTGCATCGCCTGCGGCGACTGCGCGATCCAGTGCAACTTCGACGCGATCGAAATTCCCGAGGGGGGCAAGGCGTCGATCGACCCGGATAAGTGCAGCGGCTGCGGAAGCTGCATCGTGGTCTGCCCGGTAGGCGCGATCCGCACCAAGATGAACGCCGGGGCCGAGCACTGCCAGATGCGGATGGCCGAACACGCCCTGGGCCTGCTCTCGAGCAAGGCCGGACGCGCGCTGTTCGTCAACTTCATCACCGACGTCTCGCCCGCCTGCGACTGCTACTCGCACTCCGACGCGCCGATCGTCGCCGACATCGGCATTGTCGCCTCGCGCGATCCCGTGGCCCTGGATCAAGCCTGCATCGACCTGCTCAACGCCGCGCCGGGACTGCAAAATACCGCGCTGAAATCGGCTCACGCGCCGGGCGCGGACAAGGCGCGCGACATCTACCCGAGCATCGACTGGACCGTGCAGCTTAAGCACGGGGAGCGCATCGGCCTGGGCAGCCGGGAGTACGAGCTGATCTCGGTCCGATGAGCGCTGCGCGCCGCGCGCTGTTCGCCGTTGTGGCGGTCCTGGCGCTGCTGGCGTTGGGCGAATTGGTCTGCCGACTGATCGTGGCCGGGACCCTGGCCGATCAATCCCAACACGTTGAGGACGGCTATCGCTACGCCGGCGGCAAACTGCGCTACGACGCGGAGCTGGGCTGGAGCGTGGAGTGCGAACCCGGAGCATCCCCCGGTTGGGCTCCCCTGCCCTCGGATCTGCGCCACAAACCCGCGGACGTGTTCCGGCTGTTCGTGGTCGGCGACTCGGTGGCCTACGGCGCCAACGTCCAGACCTGGCGCACCTTTGCCGCGCTGGTCGGCCAGGGCCTGGACCAAAGCTTTCCCGGCCGCAGGCACGAGGTGTTCAACGCCGCGGTCCCGGGCTACGACCTGACCCAGATGGCGCTGCGCCTTGAGCGCGACGTGCTGCCCCATCAGCCCGATCTGGTGCTGGTCTGCGCCGATCCGTTCGACGTGCGGCCCGAGCTGCAGCAGGGGATCAGCGAACGCCGCCGAAACGGGCCGCTAGTGCACAAAATCCAAGGCCTGCTGCACCACAGCCGGATGTACTACCTGCTAAGCCTGGCCCTGATCCGCGCCCGGCACTCGATCGAGAAGACGCCGTTTGGCGAGCGCGGTCACGCGCTGGAGATCATCGAGGCGGTGTTTCAGCGCGCGGACGTGGCGCACCTTTATGTGCCCGTGGCAATGCTCGAGTCCGACCGCCGCTCGTTCTATCAAGAGGGACGGCAGTGGTATCAACGCTCGGGCCTGGATTGGGTCGACACCTACCCGGCGCTGCAATCAGCCCTGGACGAGCAAGGGGCGGACGCCCTGCTGATCAGCCCGGTGCACCTCACCGGCGAGGGGCACCGCCTGGTGGCCGAGGAGATATTGCGCTATCTCGACGAGCACCCCGGCAAACACGCGAGCGAACCAGGGTCGTAACTCCACGATCCTCTCCGCGACGGAAGATGGTGGGGTAATAATGTTGGATAACATTATTGGGTGGGCGCGAGCAGGGCTGGCTATGAGCCGGTGCAAAGCTCGCGGATTACGCAGGTAGTTGACCAACGATCCACCCCGCGTCGCGGAGATCATCGTTGAACTACGTTCATGGTCCGCTTGTGAGTTTTGGTGCAGCTCCAAGCTGCAAAACCACTCGACAATACCCTGATCGCGCGGGGGGAGAGAGCGGCGCGTCGGCTTGGAACAAGCCGACGCGCCTGTCCCACACCCACCTGCTCGCCGGGAGGATTGGATCGAGATTAATTTGCGAAGTTGGGCTAAAAGACGTGCTATCCGTAGCGTCAATAAGCGGCACCAGGCTCTTTAAAACCATTTGTCGCGTCTAAGACTCGAGGGTCGAAGGGAATGCCAAGGGTTGCATGGTGAATCGTTTTAGT
>JAVCCG010000128.1 GCA_030765605.1 Candidatus Alcyoniella australis | reverse complement strand
GGCCGATGTAAAGTTGCATTGGGCTGTCCTCCTCAAAGTTTGTGTCGTATGAGCACGTTTAACGTTTGAGGCTGTTTTATCAAACAGACCTCGAGGACAGCCCTCTTTCATGTATACGCTGCAAAACTCGCGTATTACCCTGATCGCTGGCCAAAGAACCGCACCGCGACGCGCAGAGTAGTGTTGGACTTTGAGCTTGGGGTGCTTCCTCGTTCTTGCGGAATCTTGCACGCCTCGTAAACGAACCTCATGAATAATCCAGGCTAACCATTGCGGTCTTGCTGGAAAACGGTCGGCAACCGCAATACACTTTGCCCATGAGAATCAAAATAATAGCGGCCATCGCATTGGCTCTGCTGCTGTGCCCTCTGAGCGCTCACGCGTCGTTCGTCGCCGCGGGGCTCGATTTCACCAAGGGCGTGGGCGTAGTGCTCGTCGAGTCGGCCCCGGGCGAGCTACGGGCGCTGGAACTGCCGCCGCTGCACGGCAAGTGGTACATCACCGGCGCAGCATCCCAGCCGCGCGGAGGCGGCGTGCTGCTGCTCGGCGCGGATCGCGGGACCGGCCAGGGCCTGCTCTTGCGACTGGACGGCGACAAGATAACGCCGCTCAAGCTGCCGCGGCTCGAGGGCAACTGGATGCTCACCGCCGGAACGTTCGTCGGCGCGGATCGGGCATTGCTGGTGGGCTACGACCAGGCGCGCGGACTGCCGATCGCCTTGGCCGGACAGGCGGCGCAGTGGAGCTTCGAGAGCTTCCCCGCAACCATGGGCCGCATCGAGCTGCTTGACGTGGACGGTACCCACGAGCTGGCATTCGCCGCGGGAGTCAACCGCTCGACCAACAAGGGCGCGCTGTTCGTGCGCCAATCCGGCACCTGGAGCGAGCTGAACGTGGCCCAGCGCATCGAGGAGAGCTTCCGCTTCGAGGGGCTGGCCGTATTTGGCGGCGAGGCGCTAATCGTGGGCAGCGCAGGTCAGGTCGAACGCGGCCTGATCGTGCGCGTGAAGTACGACGGGCAATCGGGCCTGAGCTTTAAGCCCGAGCTGCTGCCCGAGGTCTCGCGCTCATGGACGCTCTACGACGTCTGGGCCGCGGACGACGGCTCGACCGCCGTGGCCGTGGGCAGCGATCTTTCAAACCGTCGCGGCATTTTGCTCGAATACTCAGCGGGCAAGTGGAGCTCGGCGATTATCGACGACAACGTGGAGTTGATCGCCGTGGTCATGGCGCCGGGCAATCGGCTGTTGGCCGTGGGACAGGACCAGGTACGCAAACAGGGCGTGGCCTATCTGCGCGAAGGGCGCAGTTGGCGGCGGCTGGACCTGCCCGAGGTCTCGTTCAACTGGCTGCTCACCGGCGCGATCAACCGCTAGACAGCTTAGAGCTGCAGCATGGCACGCGAGCGAACCAGGGTCGTAGCCCAACGCCCCTCCCCGCGACGGCACCTTAGAGGTGCCACAAAACTCGCGGCACCTTTGAGGTGCCACAAAACTCGCGTAGTTCGCTGGTCGTAGCGCAACGACCTTCTCCGCGTCGGCACCTTAGAGGTGCAGCAAAACTCGCGGCACCTTTGAGGTGCCACAAAACTCGCGTAGTTCGCTGGTCGTAACGCAACGACCTTCTCCGCATCGGCACCTTAGAGGTGCAGCAAAACTCGCGTAGTTCGCTGGTCGTAACGCAACGACCTTCTCCGCGTCGGAAGATGGGGGTTGATAAATATTGTCACCACATTACCCACCAACCCTTTCAACGGATTGCGCCGCGAGCTGCGCAAAGGCGCGGGCCGCAAGTTCCAGGTCGGCCGGGCAAAGGTCCGCGCGCAGGCTGATGCGCAAACGGCTGGTGCCCTGCGGAACAGTGGGCGGACGGATCGCCTGGACCCAGACCCCCTGATCCCACAGCAAACGCTGACCGCGCAGGGCCGCGGCCGGATCCCCCAGCAGCAGCGGCACGATCGGGCTTTGGCCGCTGGGCGCATCGAACCCATATTCGCGCAGACGATGGCGCAGCTCGTCGGCGGAACGCAGCAACGCGGCGCGTTGGGCGTCCATGCCCAAGGCGATCTCGATTCCCATGGTTGCGGCCGCGGCTGTCGTTGGGCTGGGCGCGGTGCTGAAGATCAGGCTGCGGCAGCGGTTGATCAGAAACTCGCGCAGAACGCGCGATCCGGCGACGAACGCACCACTCGATCCAAAGGCTTTACCTAATGTGCCCACCAGCGCGGCCACGCGTCCGCTCACACCATGCTCCGCGGCCAGGCCCGCGCCGTGGGGCCCGAGCACGCCCAGGGCGTGGGCCTCGTCGAGCACCAGCCAGGCGTCGTGCCGTTGGCACAGCTCGGCCAATCTGGATAGATCGGGTGAGTCTCCGTCCATTGAGAACAGCGTCTCGCTGACCACGATCCGCCGCCGCGCCGTGCGCGCCTCGATCAGTCCGCGCTCCAACGCGTCCAGGTCGAGGTGCGGGTAGATCAGCTTGCGCGCCGCGCTCAAACGCGCGCCGTCGATGATGCTGGCGTGGTTCAGCTCGTCGGAGAGCAGCGCGTCCTCGGGACCGGCCAGGGCGCCCAACAGGCCGACGTTGGCCTGATACCCCGAACCAAAAGCCAGCGCCTCGGGCAGCTCGACCAGCTCGGCGGCCGCGCGCTCCAGTCGGCGCAACAACTCGCAATCGCCGCTGATCAGCCTGCTCGACCCGCTGCCCGTGCCGTGTTCGCGCGCCGCGTGCGCCGCAGCCTGGGCCAGCCGCGGGTCGCCTGCCAAACCCAGGTAATCGTTGCCGCACAGCAGCAGCAGTTCGCACCCCTCGACCCTGACCCGCGGACCCCGGCGCTCATCGATTTGCGTCAGCCGCCGCAGCAGGCCGTTGCGCTCGAGGGTTTCCAGTTCAAGTTGCAGCTCGCGCTCAAGGCTCATCGCAGCGGTTCCAGTCCGGCGGACGCGATCAGCTCCAGGTCGCTGTGCGGATCCGCGCCGGAGGTTGTGAGGTAGTTGCCGATCATCAGCCCGTCGGCCCCGGCGTTGAACAGCGCTGATTGTTGCGCTCCCAGGTTGTGCTCGCGGCCGCCGCAGATCTGCAATCCCGCGTGCGGCAGCAGCAGCCGATAGACCGCGACGATCCGCAGGCACTCGCCGGACGTCAGGCGTTGTGATCCGGCCAGCGGTGTGCCCGGAATCGGATGCAGGAAGTTCAGCGGCACGCGATCGATCCCGGTCCGGCGCAGGGCCAACGCCAGGTCCACGCGTTGCGCAAAATCCTCTCCCATGCCGAAGATCCCGCCCGAGCATACGGCCAGGCCGGCGTCGCGGGCCGCCCGGATCGCGGCCAGGTTGTCGGCCCATTTACGGGTGGTGCAAATTTGCGGATAGAAAGATTGCGCGCATTCCAGGTTGTGGTGTACGCGCTCCAGGCCCGCCGCGGCCAGCAGCGCCAGTTGTTGACCGTCGAGCAGTCCCAGGCTGACGCAGGGCTCCAAGCCGATGCGCTTTACGCCGGCGACCATCAGCGCGATTCGCTCGAGCTCTTCGGAATTCGGTCCGAGACCCGAGGTGACGATGCCAAAGCAGCTCGCGCCTTGGCCGTGCGCCGCACGAGCCACGTCGAGCACCGATTCGATGTCGAGCAGGTCGTAAAGCTCGATCTGTGTCAGATGGTGCGCGGACTGGGCGCAGAACGCGCAGTCCTGGCCGCAGCGGCCGCTCTTGGCATTGACGATCGCGCAGAGAAGTACGCGGCGGCCGCGCAGCTCGTCGCGCACTTGCGAAGCTGCGGAGAACAGCTCGGGCAGGGCGCTGTCGGGCAGTTGCAGCAGCTCGATCGCCGTGGCGCGATCGCAGCCATCACTGCCTAGGGCCCGGTCCAATGCGTGCTCGATCAGCTTCATCGGCCGACTGTCACATCGGAGCGAATGGCTGTCAACCTACCGGGCGGGACGGTTGACGGCGGTCTATTTGAAGTGTACGGCGATCCCGCCGATGATCGCGCCGAGCAGCAGGCCGCCTACGTGGGACAGGGCCAGCGCGAAGCCGCCCACTGCGGCCACCGCGCCGATCAACGGCAATCCGGTGAGGGCCGAGCCCAGGAAAAGCAACAGCACGCCGAACAGCGCGGCGGGCAGGATTACGGCCAAAATCGCGCGTCCCACGCCGCCGGCCTTTTGTCCGCCGACGAACCCCGCGATCAAGGGGCCCAGGGTCGGCAGCCAGAACAGCAGCAGCGAGAGCAGGCACATCCAAAGGATCGCCGAGACAATGCTTCCTTCTTTCAAATTACGCCCTCCATACCGCTGTATATGCTGCGGGCCGCGCTAAGCCCTGGGTGTAGTTGGCCACGGGTTGCTTGAACACCCAGCCGTTTGGAATGGAATCGCCAATCTGGATCCGGTCGCCGACCACGAAGGGCTTGCGCACCAGCAGGTAGAGCACGATCACGCCCAGGGTCGAGACCATGTGCATAAGCAGCACCGGCTCGAGCCCCAGATATTGCTCGATCAGCTCCAGCAGCCGCTCGTACAAATTTCCCTCCGCGCGCATCGGTCAGGCGCAGACGAATATAGCACTACGGCAGGGTCAGCATCACGCGGTAGATACAGGTCGGCCCGAGCTGTCCTTGCAGCCAGAACTCGTCCGGGTCGTCCTAGGGCGAGGAGTAGTTGTAGATCACGAATTGGTTGTCCCAGGGGCCGGGCACGTAGGCGGCGAAGCCGGTGTCGCCCTGGCTGGGCAGGTCGAGCACGAAGTCCACGCGCAGCCCGTCGCGCCCCAAATCGTAGTTGCCGTCGGGCGTGACGTTGCGCCGACCCACGAGATAGACCTCGTTGTTGTGGCGGAACATCCGCGGCGAGTCGTACTTGCCCAGTCGCGGCCGTTGTCCGTGGTCAGCCAGTGGACTTCCATCTCGCCGCCCGAGCCCGGGTCGTAGATGTTCTCGCCGCCGATGTAGCCGATCAGGTACGGCACGCCGTCGATGGTCTTGGCGCGCCAGGCGTAATGTTCATGTTTTATCAGCCTCGTCCTGACGCGGCGCGTCAAAGAAGATCAGCAGCGCGGGAAGCAGGGTCAGCGAGCTGAGCATGCACGCGGCAATCCCGATCACCAGCACCAGGCCCAGTCCGGCCATGCCGCGATGGGAACACAGCAGCAGCGAGCCGAACCCGGCGATGGTGGTCAGCGAGGTCACGACCACCGCCTTGCCCGTGTTGCCCAGCACCGCGCCCATGCCGTCGCCGGCCACGCTACGCCGCAGGATGTGCACGCCGTCGTCAATGCCGATCCCCAGCACCAGCGGCAGTGCCATGATGCTCACGAAGCTCAGCCGCACCCCGGCCAGCGCCATGATCGCGGCCATCAGCAGCGCCCCGGCGGCCACCGGCGCCAGGGCCAGCAGCGAGCGCCGCAACGAGCGCAGGTCGGCCAGCAGGATCAGCCAGATCGCCAACGCCGCGCAGAGCAACATGCGTTGCGCGTCGTCGGCCATCGCGCCCCAGATGCGCGCACTGAGCAGCGCGGGGCCGGTGGCGTTCTCATCCTCCGCAGCCAGAGCCTGCGCCAGGGCCAGCATAGAGCCCTGGTCCCAGTTGCGCCCCGCGGAAAAGGCGTAGACCAGGTAGCCGCCATCCACGGAGGTGAAGCGCCGCCGGGCGGCCTCGATGCCCGGCGCGTCGCCCAGGGCCAGGATTGCGGGGGGCGCGAGCACGCGTCCCACTGCCGGATCTTTGCGCAACTGCGCGGCCATGCCCCAGGCGTGGGCCAGGGAGTCGGCGCGCGCCACGCCGAAGTTCAGGCCGAACTCGAAGCGCTGATCCAGCTCGCGGAACAGACGCACCGCCTCGCCCTCGAACTCGCTGCCCAGCACGTCGCTGTCGTAACGCAGTTGGAACGCGCCGATCCCCGCGACTACGCAAAGCGCCGACCACAGCGCAATCCAGCGCTTGGGATGCCTCTCGATGGAACGCCCCAGTCCGGCCAGCATTGGCGAAGTAAAGGCCGCAGTCTTGCGGAAACTAAAAATCCGTTCGCGCAGCAGCAGCAGCGCAGGCAGCAGCAGCAACGTGGCCACCAAAGTGAACAGTATCCCTAAGCAGCCGATGATTCCGGCCTCGGAGAAACCGCGCAACGACGCCAGTCCGATGGTCAGAAACGCTCCGGCCGTGGTCAGAGCGCCGGTGAGCACGCTACGCCCTGCGCCGGAAAGCGCGGCGACCAGCGAGTCGGCAACGCTTGAGCCCGCGGCGCGCTGCTCGTCGAATCGCGCGATCAGATGCACGCCGTAGTCAATGCCCAGCCCGGCGAGCACCGGCACGAACGGCATGGTCAGCAGGCAGAGCCTGCCGTAGAGCAAATCGGCCGCGGCCAGGGTCCAGGCGATTCCCACGCACAGCGGCAACGCCGCGATCAACGGCGAACTGAGCGAACGGAAGGCCACGGCAAAGATCGCAATCACCGCTGCCAACGCGATCAGCGTGGTCAGCGGCATATCACGCTCTAATGCGCGCTGCTTCTCGACCACCAGCAGCGGATTGCCGCCGAGCCTGAACGTGACTCCAGGCTGTTGCGCCAAACCAGCATCGCAATCGCGGCGAACTTCCTCGACCAACTGCGAGGCAAAGCCGAACTGGTCGGCGCGGCCCTGACCAAAGACCAGCAGCAGCACCATCCTTCCGTCGGTGGAGGCGTAGTAGGCCGGATCGTCGTTGCTCTGAGTCGGCGGGCGATGGTCGATCCAGGCCACGGATTTAAGCTGCGTCAGCCGCGCGGCCAATCCATCGGCCGCAACCTGCAACCGCGCCTGGTCGTCCGCCTCCAAGGCCACGATCAACGGATCGAGCTCGCCCAGCTCCTGCCGCAGGCGCTCGTATGCCGCCACCTCGGGTAGCTGTGGATCGAGCAGCTCGAGCAGCGAGACGTTGAACTCGATGTGGCGCGCCGCATAGCCCGCGACAATGCCCGAGGCCAACACGACCACAATCAAAATTGGCCAGGCCCGTATAATCAGCCGAGCCAACAGAGTGAATGCCGAACGCGCCATGTCCGCGCGATTCTAGCGCAGATGTTTTTAATCGGCACCCGTGGCGCGTTTCGGGCAGCTTGACACGGCCGGAAGATGTGGATATAAGCCCCATCTCGATACGCGAGAAACCAGGGGGAACCCATCAATATATAGGCAACGCTATTTATTGGTTCTGCGCATTGACGATGAATAATCATGGGAGTTGGGACGTATTGATTTTGGGACCGCGTTGGGGGCGGGCCCTGAAAAGAGGTGTTAAATGGCAATTATGATCTGTCCCATTTGCGGCTGGAAAGTCAGCGATGCCGCACCGGCCTGCCCTTCCTGCGGCACGCTGATAAACGGCGCCAAGCTCAAGGCGATCCGCCGCGCAGCCGAGCAGGAGCTGCCTGAGCCCAAGCAGAAGCGGAGCGATCGGCTCGGCAGTTCGTCGGTGGCCGTCTTGTTGACCTTGGTTTTCAGCGTATTGGGCCTAGGCATTTTGGCGTTCACATATCTACCGCGTTGAGACCCATCTTTTTTAGCGGAATAACCCGATAAAATGAGAAATCTTGGCCTGCCTGCGGTAGGTTGAGAGGCGTGAGCGCAAGCACGAAACAAACCCACCGGCGTGATGGCGCCTTGGTTTTAGTGCTGCTGGTCTTGGCGCTGCTCGGATCAATGCGGCTCTACACGCTCGCCCAGGGCGGCGTGGGCCTGGACTTCTACCAGTTCTGGGCCGTGGGTCGGGCAATACAGCTATCGCCGATCACGGATATCTACTCCGCAGACGGACGCTCGATCGTGGCCGCGCGCATGGCAGCGTTGGCTGTGGAGCAACCGCAGCAGGCGCGTCTGGGGGCGGCGGTCGCGGCGCGGCCCGAGCTTGAGCTGTTCGCATCGCCGCTGTTTTACGCGGCCTACGGTCTGCTCGCGCGGCTGGACTACGAGCGCGCCCATTGGCTGCACTTCTGGCTGAGCCTATTCGCCGGGTTCGCGGCCGTGGCGCTCTGGGGCCGGATGCTCGGGTATCGACTCGCAATGCTTGCCGCGGCGCTGGCGGTCTACTACGTGGCTTTTGCGCCGCTTGCCGCGGATGTGTCGGTGGGCAACTCCAACCAACTCCAGATGTTGCTGTTGGCCCTGGCCGGGTGGGCTTTGCTCGCTCGCGGCCCATTGGTGCGCGATGTTGGCGCCGGGTTGGTGTTGGGTCTGGCCGCATTGTTTAAACCCACCCTGGCCTTGGTCCCGCTGCTGCTGATCGGATCGCGGCTGTTTGAGCGACGCTGGTCTGCTGCCGCACGCCTGGCGCTGGGTTGCGCCCTGGGGTTGCCACTGGCCGCGGCCTTGGCCTATCCGCTGCTGGGCAGCGTGGAGTGCTGGGCCCAGTGGATCTCCGGCCTGGGAGCGCTTGGTCCGTCCACCATGCGCTGGCAAGCGGGCAACTACTCGATCAGCCTGCTGCTGGGCAAGATCAGTCCGCTGGCGAGGGCCGTCTGGCAGACGCAGGTGCTCGCGGCATTGCTCTACGTGCTCTGGCGCAGGGCAAGACGTGGATCTGCTGCACCTGTCAACGCTCGGGGGCAACGCGACTTGCTGCTAATAGCCCTTGGGCCCCTGGCGTTGATCCTGCTCTCGCCTCTGGCCTGGTCGCACTATTATCTGTTGTGCGCGCCGTTGGTGCTGTGGCTCTTCGCGCCGCTGTCCGTTCGCGGCGTTGCGTTGCCCAAGATGCGGATCGTCCTGGCTGCAGTCGGACTCGGGCTGCTGTGTCTGCCGCTGCTGCTCGCGCCCCTGGGCCTGGCGTGGTACGAGGGATTTGGCTACTGCATTGCAGCCTTGGTTCTGGTTCTGTCTTGCCTGGCTGATCGGCCAACTAGCGCCTGACCGATATCCGTCTATTCGCCCAAGTCGTAGAGCGCGAAATACCCGACCCCGACCTGCTCGCGCAGTTCGGGCAACATCGACGAACATTGATTGATAATCAGGCGAGCTGAGCCAGCGCCTCGACCAGCAGCGACTGGGACGAGGCCGCGACATTGGCCTGGGCCGCAGCGGGAATCAGGACCAGCGGTCAACAGCAGGAGCTGTCGGCCGGGAGCACGCATTTTATCGGGCTCGCGCCCGACCGTTGTTCCCCTGTTCGCGGGCCAGCACGTCGATGATCTGGGCGCCGTAGCGCTCGACGCGCTGCAGGCCGAAGCCCTCGATCACAGCCAGGTCGTCGCGCGATTGCGGCCGCAACTTGACGATCCGCGCCAAGTGGCTGTTCTTGGCCACGGCGTAGCGCGGCAGCGACTGCTTTTCGGCGATTTGGGTGCGCCAGGCGCGTAGCGCCTCGTAGACTTTGCGCTCACCCTGGTCCAACTCGTTGTAGGGGTCCGCGGGATCGGGCTGCTTTTGCTTGGGATTGGTGGAGCCTGGAGCTGCTTTGCCCGCGTCCCCCTTGGGCCGGCTGCGTTGCTGTTGCTGCTGCTCAGGCGCGGGCTTTGCGCCCTGTTTCGCCTGCGGCGCGCCGGAGTGAATCACCGTTACGGCCATGAAGTGTTCACCGTCTTGCGCAAAAAATTGCTGTTCGGTCTGCAGCACGTGGTGCTGGTCGCAGAACCGGCGCAGCTCGCGGTCGTCAAAGCACCCCGCGGCCTTGTCAAAACGCAATGTGAGCAGCCGTACCTGTTTGCCTGCGTCATTACCCATCGTCATCTCCCCTCGTTTTGGTGCTTGTCGTTGGTCCAAAGTCCAGCGTGTGCCAGACCGCGACGATCGCCAGGGCGGCCAGGGGCACGGCCGCAGCCACCCAGCGCTCGGCATTGGCCCCCTCGTACAGCGACGGGAACAGGCAGCCGGCCAGGGTCAGCGTACCGAGCACGGCCACGTCCTTGGAGCCCGTTCGGCGCAACGCGATGCCGACGACTGCGCCGATCCCCACGATTGCGGTCCAGTCGAGCCCGAACCAGTACAGGGCGTCGTTCACCGGCCTGGTGCAGGCGAAAAGTGCGGCCGACTTGTTAGTCCCGGCAGCCCCGCCTAGCAGCGTTTTAGCGCCGCCGATCCAGGTTCGCATCAGCGACGGGGCCTCGGGCCAGACCGCCATGGCCGTGAGGTCGACCGCGAGTATGGTCAAGACCATCGGCGCCGCTGCGACGAGCATTTTATTGCGCCCCCAGAGGTACAGGCCCGCGGCGCAGGCCACGACAAGCACGGGCGCGGCCTCGGCGTGGATCACCAGCAGCAGGCCGATCGAGAGCCCCAGCAGCAGCGGCCGGGGCCGTTTGGCCAGCAGGCTGCCGATCATCAGGGCCAGGGCCGGCAGCATGAACATGTTGTCGTCCTGCTCGGCGCTGATATGGCGCACCGCGGGCATGAACAGCAGCACCAACGGCGCGGCCAACGTGGTGGCCCACGAGCGGGTGGAAAGACGGGTGGCCAGGGCCAGGCCCAGAGCGCCGGACGCGACCAGGGCCACGGCCAGCCAGCGCCAGACGATATAGTGGTAGGGCTGGAACGCCCAGCAGGCGCGCACGCACAGCAGCGGCAGCGGTTTGCCCCTGATGTACGGTTTGGACGGCTGCTCGTGGTTTTGCATGGCGCGGAAGAAGCGTCCCACGTCCCAGTCCACTGCCCCGGCCTGATCGACCACGATGTTGGCCAGCACCAGGCACTCGATTACCAGCAGCAGCAGCAACAGCCTGTGAGCCTGTTTGGTCATCGAGCCACCTACAGCGGCCGGTCGAGGGAACGGTAGCCGATCGCCTCGGTCAGGTGGTGGCTCGCGATGCGTTCGGACCCGTCGAGGTCGGCGATGGTGCGGCCGACTTTGAGGATCCGCGAATGCGCGCGGGCGCTCATGCCCAGCCGCTCGAAGGCGTTGGCCAGCAGAGACTTGGAACGCTCGTCCAGGACGCAGTGATTTTCGATCATCCGCGGCGACATTTGGGCGTTGCAACGCACGCCGTTGGTTCCGTTGAACCGCGCGGCTTGGACCTTGCGCGCCGCGTTGACCCGTGCGCGCACCTCGGAACTGGCCTCGCCCCGGCGCTCGCCGGACAGCTCGACGTAGCGCAAGGCCGGGACCTCGATGTGGATGTCGATGCGGTCCATCAGCGGGCCGGAAATGCGCGTGCGGTAGCGCTGTATTTGGCGGGTGGTGCACAGGCAGGTGCGCACCGGGTCGGTCAGGTGACCGCAGGGGCATCCCACCGTAGCTCTACTACAAACGGTATAAAGATGGGCTAGAGCTTTAACCGCCAGAATTCAAAGAGTTACCGCGGACGCTGGCGATAAATTCGTGTACACGGGAATTTTCTTAGCGGTTTTTAAACATTAGCCATCGGCTACATTATGAACATAATGTGGGCTTGAAAATCGATCTAAATGAGACATCTGACCACCCCAAAACGGCTCTTTACAAGCCGCGCGATGGCGCATATTCTGTGAGCGAATAGTTGTTCTTTTTCTTTCTATCCATCACGAGTCGGCGAGGGACGCGGCCCTATGACCCGACGCCAACCGGCCTCTGTGGCACGGTGGCAATGCTGCGAACGATGGAGGACACCATGAACACCGAGCAGTCCAGCTTTATCAAGAGTCACTGGAGCAACGAAGGTCGTTTCTCGCCCGAGCAGGCGCAGATCCTACGCGCGTGCCGCTGCCATCAAGCGGACCTGCTGCAGCTCGACCCCTGGATGCCGTACCCGCAGCGATCGTGCAGCTTCGCCTTCGGCGAGCAGGCTCGGCCGCTACCGATCGGCGCGTTATTCCTGCTATGGGAGCAGTGCCCGGTCTTCACCACCTCTTGCCAGCACTGCGGCGGCAGTGCGTGGGGTGTGTACTTCGGCGGGCTACTCAGCGTGGGCGGGGTGGTGGCGTATTGCTCAAGTTGCGGTCTGAAGCACTTCAACAGCCTGGGCGGGTTCAGCTTCATGGCGAACTTGGTGCGCCCCTACCTGGAATCGACGCTTTTCAAGATCGCGCGGATGAGCTATGGCGGCTGGTGTAGAGCCACAAAAGCGATGGTCCGAATTTAGGATACGACCCTCATGCGCCGGGACCTTCAAGCGAGTTTCCAATCGGTTCGTGCAGGCGGATTCGCGCTTGGAGTGCCCTTGGAGTGCCGATTGAGCTCCCGTATGGAACCGCTTGGAGAAGGCGCCTCGAAAAAGCACTTTCGCGGCTCGTTTTCATGGTTGTTTCTGATGGAAGTTTTTGTCCCATAAGACTTCCACCCAGCGCAGGCGGGATTAGATTGGCGGTCGCAAGTATCCCCAAAAACTGGATTCGGGAAAATCGGCATGAGGTTGAGCGCGTTATTTTGCTTGGTCAGCGATCAGGAGAAAATGCGGATCGAGTATCCGGCCGGCCTCGGGTTTTTCATCGCCATTGCCTTTTGAGCGGCGCCGGCCGGAAGCGTTTTTGAGGTTTTCACGAATAATCAGCTCAATAGCCTTTTCGAAATGATCCATCCGCACTTCCACGAATTCCAGGGGAACATGATCTTGCACGGTCTCCTTCACACAGGCCATGCCTGCCTCGCGGCAGGCAAGTTCGATCTGCGCGCCGGAAAAGCCTGGTGTGAGGCGGGCAAGTTCATGGGGGTCAATATCGCTGCCGACTTTCATCCCGGCCATGTGTTTTGCAAAGATGGCCGCGCGGCCTTCGATACCCGGCGGCCCCATGTGGATCGTCCGGTCGAAGCGACCTGGGCGGCGTAGCGCGGGGTCCACGTCGTCGGGGCGGTTGGTCGTGCCGATGACGAAGATGTGGCCGCGATCCTCCAGGCCGTCGAGCAGGACGAGCAGTTGGGATACGAGAGTCTTGTGATGATGCCCTTCCGCGAGGCTTCGGGAGGAAGCGATGGCGTCGATCTCGTCGAAGAGGATTACTGAGGGCGCAAGTTTACGGGCTCGCTCGAAGATCGCGCGGATCCGCTCCTCGGCCTCGCCGACCCACTTGGATAGCGCCTCCGGCCCGGAGACGATCTCGATGTGCGCGCCGGATTCACCGGCCACGGCCTTGGCCAGCAATGTTTTGCCGTTGCCTGGCGCGCCGTAAAGCAGGACGCCCCTGCTGCCCTTGGCGCCGATGTGCTTGAAAATCTCCGCGTGCTTGATGGGCATCTCGACGTAGTCGCGCACCGCCTCCACTGCGGCGTTCTGTCCGCGCACATCGTCATATCGAGTGGGAGGGATATTGCGAATGACAGGGCGTGACGATGCGCCGCTCCCGACATGGACCGCCATCCCGCCTT
>JAVCCG010000127.1 GCA_030765605.1 Candidatus Alcyoniella australis | reverse complement strand
GCTCCTCGTGTTTGACCGGGATGTCCAGCAGGTCGTGCAGTACGGTTCGCGCCTGGTTCAGCGAATGACGGATCAACACCATCCGGCCGCGCAACTCCTCGCGGCCCACGCCCTGGACGCCCAGCTCATTCACCAGCCGCTCGATGTCCTCCTGGGCCTCTTTAAGCGGCTCGCTGAGTTGCGAGGAAAGCCGTGCCGCCAGATCGCCCAGGGAGGCCGCGCGCTCGGACTGCACCAGGTCCTCCTGAAAACGCTGCAGTTCGGTGTAGGCGCGCTTGAGCTCGCGCGTTCGCTCGGTGACCTTCTGCTCGAGCTTCTTACGTTCGGAGATGTCGCGCAGGATCGACTGGATTACCCGCACCTCGCCGTACTCGATCACGTTCGAGCTGGTCTCGACGTAGATCACGCCCCCCGAGCGCCGCCGGATCTGCAGGTTGTCGATGTTCGACGAGCCCTCGAAAATCGTGGTCTGCAGTAGGTCGATCACCTTGCTCTCGTCCTCTTGGACGAACAGCTCCATGATCGTGCGCCCCAGCAGCTGCTCCTTGATCGCGCCGAAAAACTCACAGGCTCGCAGGTTGACGTCGACGATCGCGCCCTCTTTGAGATCGGTGAGGATGATCGCGTCGTTGGCGTTCTCGAGCAGCTTGCGATACTTCTCTTCCGAGCGCTTTAACTTGGCCTGCAATGCCTTGGAGTCGGTGATGTCCGTGGCGATGCCGCGCGCGCCCACGACCTTGCCGCCGTCGAACAGCGGATGGATCGTCATCGACAGCTCGCGCCGCACTCCGCCGAAGGTCACCGCAAGCTCGACGACCTGGGGCAGACCCTGCATCAGATATCCCATCAGCTCGGTGAACCTGTCCAGCCGCTCGGGCAGGATGAACTGGCCCAGGCTCTTGTGCAGAACGTCGCTGGGATCGATCTGCAGGATCTCGGCTCCACGGCGGTTGAGGCGCACGATCCGTCCGCGTTCGTCGAGGTAAAGCTGGATCAGGTTCGCCTCTTCGATCAGCTCCTCGGTGCGTTCGCGTTGGGAGCTGATCCGCTCGTCATAGTAGCTGCAGGCCCGCAGGGCGCAATCGGTCAGAGCGCCTTGCACCAGGCTGCGCAGTTCGCGCCGCGCTGTTGTTTCAGGCTCGATTTGCGCTGCTAGGTCGCCGATGATGCGGCCCAACTCGACCAAGCTGCCCACGATCTCGTTGATCGGCGAGCGTACGAACGGGCCGCGCTTAATCAGCGTTTCAAGGTAGACGAAGATCATCCCGTTGCGGCTGCCGATCAGGTGATCGGCGAGCATCTGCACAAATGGTTCGATCCACTGCAGCTGCGCCTGGTCGGACGCGGACTCGCCCTGGGAGAGGCTCGGCAGCTCGCGCATCCGCTCGATCCAGCGGGCCGCGATCTCGTCCGATTGCTCCATGAATCGACCGTGCTCCATTGCCTCTCCACACAGGTGTGCGCAATTTCTATCAGCATCGCCCTCAGGTATCAACTTCAGCCGCTTGACAGGCCAAAGCGCGGCGCTAGACTCGAAATTCAATCTACGGACTACACTATGGAGCGGGACGTGTCGACAAACGCCGAGCAGCCCAAGTCCATTGCCGTGAACGACGGCGGATTATTCCCCTACAGCCGCGGCGAGATGCTCAGGGAAACGCTCAGGTCGCTGCCGATCTGGTTCTTCTACCTCGAGACTCTGGGCGTGATGAGCTTCATGACCAAGAACGTGCCGCGCGAGCGCTTTCTGAGCACCGGGCACACGGTCTGGGAGTTCGCGGCCACCGCCGTGTTCCCGCTGTCGATAGTGCTGGCCTACTTCCACGCCAGGATCATGGCCGACCCGCGGATCACGCTCAAGGACAAGGCGCTGCGCGTGATCTACGCCGCGCTGATCGGGCCGCTGGTGCTGTGGCTGCTGATCATACCCTACCATCCGTTGGAAGACGCGGCGGTTAAGAGCCTGTTTGAGTACATGCAGCTGTTCTGGATCGCGGTCTTCATGGTCCATGCCCTGGTAACTCGCGGCACCGCGAGCTTCGTTACTTTCTACGTCGTGGGATTCTCCTACGGGCTGTTGCTGGAGAACACCGACATTTTGCTCGGGTTTTTCGACGAGCCGATGTACAACTTCTACCTGGGCTTCAAGCACACGCCCTATCACTTCCCCGCGCCGTTTTGCACGATGATGGGCTGGTGCCTGGTGTTCTACTGCTGCACCTGGGCCGCGGAAAAACTGCGCGAGCACTGGACCTGGTTTGCCCGCACGCCGCTGCGTTCGGCGTTTCTCACGACCTTCATCGCTTTGCTGCTGGACTCGCAGCTCGACCCGCTGGCCAGCCTCTCGGGAATTTTCTGGGCCTGGCATCCGAGCCTGGGCTCGCTGCCCAAGTTCGTGGGCGTGCCGATCGTTAACTACGTGGCCTGGTTCTCGGCGTTCCTGCCGTTTAGCTACGCCTACTTCCTGATGACCGACCGCAGGCAGCAGATGAGCTGGGCCAAACGCAACTGGCTGTTGTTCCTGGCGGTGCCGTTCATCTCGGTTGTGGCGGGCACGCTGAACATCACGATCATGGCGCTGATCCACCTGCTGTGGGACCCGAGCTGGTCGAGCTTCAAGCTGCTAGAGAACTTCCTGATCAAAATCCACCCCTACGCCGGGAGACATTTTTAGCCCGGATTATTGATCGGGGATCAGCAACGGCGAGCTTGATAAAAGGCAGATTAAACACAGTGCATCCGACCGTGGACGGGTTGGTGCTGCTACGTCTTGTACGTATCGAACGCAATCGATAAACTAACCGGCTCGATAGGGCCTTGTTTGGCCGATGTGGTAATTTGAACCATGCCCGCCGCCGTGATGTCGAAACGGGGACGGAAAGGGTAGTTTTGCACTTAATGCAAGAGATCCGGCCGCTGATCAGCAAAATCAACCGCATCAGGTTGCGGCTGATCGGACTGCGCCTAGCCCATGCGTCGGCAGCGCTGCTGTGCGTAGGCCTGGCGCTGTGGGCGCTGCTGCACGCCCTTGGCGGATACATCGATCTGCCGGCCCTCAATCTTTACGTCACCGCGGGGATCGCCGGCGGTTTGGGGCTGACCTACCTGTTGACGGCCACGTTTTCCGGACTGGGCGCCCAACGGCTTGCCCAACGGATCGACCACGAGAGCAACAACTTCGACCGCGCCGGCAGCGCCTTGAGCTTCGCCGAGCAGGCGCAGCAGACGCCGTTGATGCGGCTGGCGATCCGCGATGCGGCAGATCGCGCTGTCGCACTGCGACTGAACTGGCGGGCGATCGTCAGAGGACGCGCCCTGGCGGCCAAGCTTGTGCTGGCCGTGTTTTGCAGCGGCATGCTGTTCGCCAGCCTCTCCACGGACTGGGAGGCTCTGCGCAACCTTCCGGGCAGCGGCGACCAGGCACTGATTCCGGTTCCGGACAGCGCGACCCTGCCCTCCGAGCAAGGGGCCGAGATTCCCGAGCAGATAATCCCGCAGGAGTTCATGGCTCCCACGCTGGGCCTGATCGAGAACTGGCGCGCCGAGATCAGACGCCGTCGTGAACGCGATCAACAGCAAAAGCCCGACGAGCAGTCCGAGGAGACCGAGACTCCGGAGACGATCTACGGTTCGGCCCAGGGGATCGTTCCCGATGGCGTGCGCGAGACCGCCACGGTTCAACGGCCCAATGCCGCGGTGGTTGCCGGAGACCTCTCGCGGCTGGTCGACCCGACCCTTGACGGCAACTACGCCTCGGCCTTTGCCGAGCTCGACCGTTGGGTGTTTACCGACGAGCCGATCAACACCGAGGATCTGCGCGAGGTCTCGGAAATGCTCGACGAGGGCGGACAGGGTTACGAAGATACGGGCACCGAGCTGATCAACACGGTGGGCCGCGGCCGCACCAAGGGCGACCAGGATCTGGATCTCAACGGCCGCGAGGAGATGGAGGTCGCGCTGAAGTCCGCGCAGCAACAGTCGTTCGGCGAGTTCCTGCAAGATTATGCCGGTCATCTCGAGCGCGTGGCGGACAACGCCGAGAACGTGCCGCTGGATGAGATGGCCACCGGCGAAATGATGATGACCTCGCTGCCGCCGCCCGAGGACGCCGAGCTCTCGATGGTGCCCACGGATAATCCCGGCGATATGCAGCTCGCCATGGGCCAGCCCATGGAGGGCCAGATGCCCACATCGTCCGAGGCCGGGACCGGCGCGGGCACCCCCACCGGCACGTTCAAGCCCGAGCGAGTCCAGGCTGGTTCATCGGATTTGCTCGAGATCGAGTCACATGTGGGCGAGGGAAAAAGCCCGCTACAGATCATCGAGGATTTCAGCGACGCCCACCTCAACGGATTGCAGGATCTGGCCTATACGGCGCTGTTTCAGCGTTACGCCCAGGATGCGCAGCAGGAGCTCAGCGTAGAGGCGCTGCCCGTGGCGCTCAAGGTCTACGTGCGCGACTATTTCCTTTTGATCCAGCCCCAGCCCAATCCCAAACCGTGATCCCCGGCAACCACTGATAATGGCCCAGAAGCTGTTCGACGACGACTTCCTCAAGAAGCTCGAGTACCTGGCGATCGTCAGCAAGAAGGTCTTCGCCGGCAAGCTGCGGGCGCAGACCCGCACCAAGAAGGTCGGCTGGGGCCAGGAGTTCGCCGACCACCGCGAGTACGCGCCGGGCGACGACCTGCGCTACCTGGATTGGAATCTCTATGCCCGCGTGGGCGAGCTGGCGACCAAGCTGTTCCAGGAAGAAGAGAACCTCAACGTCTACTTCCTGCTCGACCTCTCGCGGTCGATGGATTTCGGCACGGTCAATAAGGCGGACTTCGCCAAGCAGATCGTGGCCGCACTGGCCTACATCGCCCTGGCCAACCTCGACAGCGTGAGCATCGTCCCCTTCAGCTCCGATCTGGGCCAGACCCTGCCGCTGCTGCGCGGCAAGGGGCAGATCCTCAAAATCTTTGATTTTCTCGACCAGGCGCCGGTGGGCGGCCAGACCGACATCTCGCAGTCGGTGCAAACCTTCCTTCGACAGGCCCGCGGCAAGGGCCTGGCGGTTGTGGTCTCCGACTTCTACGACGAGGCGGGCAGCGATAAGGCGCTCAAGTCGCTCTACCACTACGGCTTCGACCTAGTGGCCGTGCGCGTGCACCATCACCGCGAGGCCGAGCCCAAGTACCGCGGCGCATTCAGCTTCACCGACGCCGAGACCGACCGCGTGCATCACGTGACGATCACCGGCCGCGTGCTGCGGCGCTACGTCCAGGAGTACGAGCGGTTCTGCGAAGAGCTGCGCAAACTGTGCATCGGGGTCGAGTGCACCTACCTGCCCACCCAGACCAGGGTGCCGTTCGAGGAGGTTGTACTCCAGGCCTTCCGCTACGGACGGTTCATCAAGTGATCTTCGCCGGGATCTCGCTGGCGCAGTTCGCCGCGCTGTTCGGCGGCGGCTCGGCGTTTATCGTCTTGGTCTACCTGCTGCGGTTTCGCCGCCGTGGCAAGTTGATTAGTTCGGACCTGATCTGGCGACGGGTGCTGATCAGGCAGCGCACGATTCTCAACGAGCTGCTGAGCATCCTGGTGCAGATCCTGCTGCTGTTGCTGATCTGCCTAGCGCTTCTCGATCCGCGCACCGAGGTCGAGCAGGTCCGGCCGCGGTTGATCGTGATCGGCATCGATACCAGCCTGAGCATGGCAGCGCGCGAGCCGGGCGGGGCGCGGATCGATCTGGCCCGACGCCAGGCGCGAGAGCTGCTGGACAACCTGGGTCCCAACGACGAGGCGTTGCTGCTCGCGGCCGGAGATCGCGTCAGCGCGCTGACCGGGTTCAGCTCGCGGCGCTCGGTGCTCGACGCGGCGCTGAAATCGATCCAGCCCGCGGGCGTGGACGGCGACCTGCGCCAGGTGCTCGAATACGCCCGTGACGCCTTTGCCTTCCGCGCGCCGCCCGAAAACGCCCAGCGGCTGGTGGTGATCTTTTCCGATCGGCCCGCGCCAAAGCTCGAGGACGACGAACCGACGTTGCAATGGGTGCGCATCGGCTCGTCGCTGCCCAACCTGGCGATCACCGCCTTTGACGTGCGCCAGACGTTCAACCAGGCGCCGGGCAACGAGGTCTTCGTGCGCGTGGTCAACTTCTCGGATACCGCGGCCAACGCCACGCTCAACGTCTATACCCCGGACAAGCTGGTGGGCCGCGAAGCGCTCGCACTCCAGCCCGGCGGCGAGTTTCACAAGGTCTACTTCCTGCCGATCGAGGTCAGCGGCCGACTGGTCGCCGGACTGAACGATGCGCAGCTCGAGTCCGGCGCCGACGCGCTGGTTCTGGACGACATGGCCTACGCCGTGCTGCCCGGAGCCGAGCCGGTGGACGTGCTGCTGGTCACCCGCGAGAACCGTTACGTGCGCAGCGCGTTGGAGATCAACCCGCTGGTTCGCCTGCGCAACGTCAGCCCCGAGGGGTTCACCGCATCGCAGGCGCGCGGCGCGGACGTGGTGATTCTCGACCGCGTGAGCGCCGGCGAGGTCCCGGCGCACACTGTCGAGATTTTTCCGCCGACCGGCGGCGCGTTCGATGCGGCCCAGCCGGTGGAGCAGCCGGTGCTCACATCGTGGGACGGCGAGCATCCGCTGTTGCGCTACGTGACGCTGGGAGACCTCGAGATCGGCGAGGCGCGGCCACTGCAGGCCCGGCCCGGCGACAAGAGCCTGATCGACACCTTTGAAGGCTCGCTGCTGTTGGTGCGGCGCGACGGCCGTTTCAACCGCGTGGCCCTGGGCTTCGACCTGACCCGCAGCGATTTGCCGTTGCGCGTGGCCTTCCCGGTGTTCATGCACAACATGGTCTGGTGGCTCGGCGGAATGGAAGCCTCGCAGCTCCCCTCGCGCACGCCGGTGGGGCAATCGGCGACCATCGCCACGTCCGGCGACCTTGAGCAACTGACGCTGGTCGGACCCAGCGATCGCGAATACGTGGCCGCGGGCGGCGCTGGCCGGGTGAGCTTCATGCCGCCGCTGCCCGGATTCTACTCTTACGACCTGGGCGAGGGCGCACCGCGCTGGTGCGCGGCGAGTCTGATCAACCCGCGCGAGTCCGACCTGAGCGTAGCGGCCGACGCGGACGGCGCGATCGAGCTCGCCGCAGCGGTCCAGATCCCGCAACAGCGCGTGTTCTGGCCCTGGCTGGCCCTGATGGCCCTGCTGCTCGCGGCGGGCGACTGGGTGCTGTTCCACGGAGGCCGACTTGCTTGAGCGGCTGCCCGAGCTGAGCGTTGAGGCTCGCGGCGCCTGGCTGATCGGCGCGCTGGTGGCCGCGGCGCTGCTGCCGACGCTGGTCTGGATCATCGCCTTCCGCAGTCGGCTGAGCATGTCGCGTCCTTTGCGCGCGGCCTTTGCGATTTCGCGCAGCCTGCTGCTGCTGCTGATCGCGGCGGCGCTGATCCAGGTCGTGGCCACGCGCTACGAACAGCGGCTGGAGGTGGCGCTGCTGGTCGACGCCTCGGCCTCGGTGCCCGACGACCAGCTCGCTGCGGCTGCGGACTATGCGGCGCGGGCCTACGCCGTGCGCGGCGACGCCGGGGCGCGCGGCGTGCTGTTCGCCCACAGTCCCGAGGTGCTCGGGGCGGAGGATTGGTACGAGCAGATCGTGCGACCCGAGCAGACGATGAGCTCGGACATCGCCCGCGCGGTGCACGCCACAATGGAGCTGCTGCCGGCCGACGCCACGCGGCGGATCGTGCTGCTCAGCGACGGCAACCAGACTCGGGGCGATTTGCTGGCCGAGGCGCGGGCCGCCCAGGCGCGCGGGATCGAGCTCTACAGCGTTCCGCTGCAAACCCTGGGCCTGGTGGACGCCTACATCGAGTCGCTGAGCCTTCCGCGCCAGGCACGACCCGGCGAGCGCGTACACGTACGGGTCAAGGTGATGAGCAACTTCGCCGGTCCGGCCGCTATTTCACTCAGCGCCGGGGGCAAGACCCAGGTTGAGCAGGTCGAGCTGCTGATCGGACAGAACAACGTCGAGTTCGATTTCGACGCCGGGTCCCAGGGCGACCAGGGCGTGGTCGGACGCGTCGGCTCCGAGCTCGATCAGGTGCCGAACAACAATCGACTGGCCGGTACGTTGCGCGTGGTCTCCAAGCCGCGCGCGCTGTTCGTCACCGAGAATCTGGCGGACGACGCGCCGCTGCTCGCCGCACTCGAGGCCGAGGGGCTGCGGCTGGACGTGGCCGAGAACAGCGGTCTGCCGCGCGGCGGACTGACACCCTTTGATCTGGTGGTGCTCTCCAGTCTGACCTTCGAGGGCTTCGAGCAGGCCGACGCCGATCGGCTCGAGGACTATCTGCGCCGTACCGGCGGCGGACTGCTGCTGATCGCCGGAGAGGACAGCCAGATCCTGGGCGAGGAGGAGCAGCACCCGATCGAACCGCTGCTGCCGGTCGAGTTCAAGCTCAAGAAGAAGACCGAGCCCAACCCGGTCGAGCTGGTGATCCTGATCGACAAGTCGGCGAGCATGGCGCGCCAGAACAAGTTCGGTCTGGCCCAGGCCGCGGTGGAGCAACTGCTCAACGCGCTGCCCGAGCGCAGCCGGGTCAGCGTGATCCTTTTCGACGACCTGCCCTACGTACTGTTCGGGCTGACCGACATCGAGCAACGCGAATTAATCCGCGAGCGGCTGTACAAGCTGGGCACTGACGGCGGCACCAGCATCTACCCGGGCTTGCGGCGCGCCTACGGCGAGCTGCGCGACAGCGAGGCGCGCGTCAAGCACGTGATCCTGCTCACCGACGGCATCTCGACCACGCGCTTTGAGCACAACGGCGACATCGTCGAGGGCATGGCGCGCAAGGAGATCACGGTGAGCACTGTGGCCGTGGGACGCGAGTCGGACCGCGAACACCTGCGGACCATCGCCCGCTACGGCCAGGGGCGCTTTTATTACATCGAGGATCCCGAATCGATTCCCGATATTTTGCTCGAGGAGACCAAGACGGTCACGCGCACCAACATCGTCGAGGACACCTTCGAGCCCGAGCTGCTGCAGGCAGGCGAGATGTTCGACGGCCTTGATCTCGAGCCGCTGCCCGAGCTGCGCGGCTACAACTCCGCCGAGTCGCGGCCGACCTCCGAGACCTATCTGCTGGCCAAGGAGCGCGAGCCGCTGCTCTCGCGCTGGAGCCTGGGCCTGGGCAAGGTCACGGTGTTCTGCGCGGACCTGCGCGGCCAATGGAGCGCCGACTGGCTGGAGTGGGATCGCTACGGCCCGCTGGTGGGGCGCATGGCGCGACACACGATGCGCGACCGCAACCTGCAGAATTTCGCGGTTACTGCTCAGCCCGCTGGCCAGAGCGTGCGGGTCGCGGTGGACGCCACGGACGCGCACGGCGATTTCATCAATAACATGCCGCTGCAGATGGACGTTGTTCAACCCGACCTGACCCGGCAGCGCGTGGAGCTGATCCAGGACCGCCCCGGCGGCTACAGCGGAGAGTTTCCGCACAGCGGGTTCGGCGGCTACACGATCAGCGTCAGGCCCCAGACCGGCGAGCTGCGCTCCGAGGGAATCGGCCGCGTTCAGCTCGAGCCGCCGGGCGAGTTCGTCAAGACGCAGACCGATCGCGGACTGCTTCGCGCGCTGGCCCAGATCAGCGGCGGCAAGTTCGATCCACCGGCCGAAGAGGTCTTCGAGCCGGGCAAGGAGCGTTTCCCGGACAGCCGCGAGCTGTGGCCGTACCTGCTGTACGCCGCGCTGGCAATGGTGCTGCTCGGAACCGTACTAAGGAGAATTTAGCCTGGATTGTCGAAAATAATTCGGGCTGGACTAAAGGGAGCGACCGATGGAAGTTAAAGAGCAGACCAAACAGTTCGCCGAGATGATCGCCGTTATTAAAGCCGAGATCGCCAAGGTCTACGTCGGACAAGATCGAGTGGTCGAAGATCTGATTAAAACGATCTTCGCCGGAGGCCACTCCTTGATCGAGGGCGTGCCCGGTCTGGGCAAGACGCTGCTGGTCAGGACGCTGAGCGACGTGTTCGACCTGTCGTTCCGCCGTATTCAGTTCACGCCGGACCTGATGCCCACCGACATCATCGGCACCAACATCATCGTCGAGGATGAGCGCGGGCATAAGAAGTTCGAGTTCCAGGCCGGACCGATCTTCAGCCAGATTCTGCTGGCCGACGAGATCAACCGCGCCACGCCCAAGACCCAGTCGGCGCTGCTCGAGGCGATGCAGGAGGGCGCGGTCACGGCCTACGGCACGCGCCATAAACTCCAGGAGCCGTTCTTCGTGCTCGCCACACAGAACCCGATCGAGATGGAAGGAACCTATCCGCTGCCCGAGGCGCAGATCGATCGCTTCCTGACCAAGCTCTCCATCGGTTTCCCCAAGGACGATGAGCTGGTGCGGATCCTCGACCAGACCACCGGCGGCATTCAGCCCGTTGTGCGCAAGGTGCTCGACGCCTCGAAGATCATGCAGATGCGGCGTCTGGCCCTTGAGGTACCGATCGCCGATCCGATCAAGCAGTTGGTGGCCTCGCTGGTCTACGCCACGCACCCGGACTGCCCGCACGCGCCGGAGTCGGTCCGCAAATACGTGCGCTACGGCGCGAGCCCGCGCGGCGGTCAGGCGTTGATCCTGACCAGCAAGGTGCGCGCCCTAACTCAGGGGCGCTATGCCGTGGCCCGCGAGGACATCGAGGACAACCTGCAGATCTGTCTGCGGCACCGGCTGATCCTCAGCTTCGAGGGTCAGGCCGAGGGAGTCAGCGCCGACGAGCTGCTCGCCGATGCTTTCAAGGCCGCGCTCAAGGCCCGTGGCAAGGCGGCCTGAGTTGCAAAGGAGCGGACGGAACGTGAGACTCAAACGCACGATCCAACTGTTGCTGCTCGCCGCGCTGATCGCGGCGGCAGCGCTGTGGCGCGTACCGGCCCAATTGCACGGAGCCGAGCCGGCGGGCGACGCGGTGCTGGTCGTTTCGACCCTCGAGCTGGTGGAAGACCACTACATCAAGCAGGTCGACGAACGCATGCTGATGGTCTGGGCCGCAGAGGCGATTGCCCAGGGCGTGCAATTTTTAAACGAGCCGCCGATCGACGAAGAACAGCCGATCGACCCCGAGGCCGCAACCGAGCCCCTGCCCGAGGCTGAGCCTCAGGACGCGCAGTCCGACCCGGCGCAGCCCGAGGAACCGAAGATCGCCTCGACGACCGTGGGCCCGGGCGACCCGCCGGACGCGGTGACACTCGAGGTGCGCGGCGAGACCAAGCAACTCGACTTCTCCGGCGGGCGCGAAGAGCGGATCGAGCAGCTGCTTGCCGGATGCAGCTTCGCCGCGCAGCACGGCGGCGAGATCGATCAGCGCGAGCTGCTGTACTACGCGTTGAGCGGCATGCTCGCGCGGTTGGACCCGCACTCGGACTTCATCGACCCCGAAGAGGCGCGCAGGTTTGAAGAGGAAACCTCGGGCAGCTTCGGCGGCATCGGCATCGAGATCGGCATGCGCGACCGTCGGCTGACGGTGATTGCGCCGATCGAGGGCACTCCGGCTCATCGCGCGGGGCTGCTCGCCGGCGACCTGATCGTGGCCATCGACGGCCGCTCGGCTGTGAACATCACACTGTTCGGCGCGGTGGAAAAGATCCGCGGCCCCCAGGGTACGCCGGTGGTGCTCTCTATCGAGCGCGAGGGGCTTGAGCAGCCGTTCGACGTGAGCATCGTGCGCGGCACGATCGAGGTCGAGGCCGTGCGTTTCCAGGCGCTGGAGCACGGCGTGGGCTACGTGCGCGTACGCCAGTTCAACCGCAAGACAGCCGGCGACCTGCGCCGCGCCCTGCAACAGCTTCAGGACGGGCCTCAGGGATTGCGCGGTCTGGTGCTGGACCTGCGCAACAATCCCGGCGGCCTGCTCACAGCGGCGGTCGACGTGACCGACGACTTCATCCAAAGCGGCGTGATCGTCTCGACCCGCGGCCGTGCACCCAACAGCTCCAGCGTGATCAAGGCCGGACGTCGCGGCACACTGAACGACGTGCCGCTGATCGTGCTCACCAACTTCGGCAGCGCCTCGGCCAGCGAGATCGTGGCCGGAGCGATCCAGGATCAGGGCCGCGGGCTGATCATCGGCGGCACTACCTTCGGCAAGGGCTCGGTGCAGAGCATTATCAGCGTCGACGACCAGAGCCATGTGGCGCTGACCACCAGCATGTACTACACGCCTTCGGGACGCTCGATTCAGGCCTCGGGTATTGTTCCCGACATCCAGCTGTACTACACAACCGATGAGGGCGAACTCGACCGGCCCTTTGGCGAGGAGAACCTCGAGGGCTTCCTGCCCAATAGCTCGCCCGAGCAGAGCCGGGCAGGCCTGCGCGTGGACGCGGAGAAGCTCTACTGGTTCTACCGCAACGCCGGACGCGTGCCCGAGGAACTCGAGGCCGAGGACCCGGATGCGCTGATGCTCCTGGCCCAGGACCTGCTCAGCTCGTTGCCGCCGCCGACCAACGAAACCATGCTCAGCGCGGCGCGGCGGCTGCTCGAGCCGGTGAACGACGTGGTCGTGCCCGAGGAACAACCGAACGACGGCTCAGAGGATCCCCAACCGTAAACGCCTTAGGTCGAGGGCTTGGCCTCGAGGTGCGCCTCGTGCCAGGCCGAGAAGACCAGCAGCGTCCAGATGCTGAAGGTGTGATCCTCGCCGCCTCGGCGATGTTGCTCGCGCAGTTCCGACACGGCCCGCGGATCGAATAACCCCAACTTGCACATCCGTTCCGGGCCGAGGTAACGCTCGACCAACTCGTGACGGTCGCAGCGGATCCATTCGCCCACCGGCACGCTCAGCCCGCGCTTACGCTGGTTCACCAGACGCCGGGGCAGCCAGCGACTTGCGGCGCGCTTGAGCAGGTACTTGGAGCGCAGCCCGCGCAGCTTGTAGCGAAACGGCAGCTCAATGCAGAACCGCGCCAGCTCGTTGTCCAGGTATGGATGGCACGGACTGAGGCCCGCGGCGCGCAATCCCGGCCGGAACATCTGCTGATTCCAGCACGGCGAGAGGATCCTCAGGTCGGCGTTGGCGATCCGGTTGAAGTTCGCGGGCCCGGCGACGTTCGCCAGCAGTGCGGCGTACTGCCCGTGGGGCTCGCCGGTTTCGGCAAGCGTCGGGTCGGTCAGCAGCTCGGCCTTGCGCTGATCGCCGAGGGACTCACGCCAAAAGATGTGTGCGCGGCTCGGCCCGTATTGCGCACCCCTGAGCAGCAGCTTGATCCTGAAACGCCACCCCACGGGCCAGGCCGTATCGCTCAGTGCCTCGGCCCGCGCGGCCAACATGCGCTGCAACTGTTTGGGCGCGAATCGTCCATAGTAATGGGCGAACAGGTCCGCCCTGATTGTTTCGCAGCCCGCCATCAGCTCGTCCATGCCCGTGCCGGTGAAGATCGTGTCCACTGTCGTCCCTTGGCCGATCTCGCGCGCCAGGGCCAGGATCGGCAGGCTCGAGGGATTGGCGCACAGCTCGTGGTCGTGGCGCACGAGTTCGGGCAACATGCGCAGAGCGTCGTGTTGCAGCGAGATGCCGTGCAGGTCGACCAATCCCCAGCGCATGAGTTCGGACGCCCAGCATCGGTTGTCAAAGGCGAGGTCGCCGAATCCCGCGTGATAGGCGGACACACGGCCGTTGTTTTCCGCTGCCAGACAGGCCAGCAGGGCCGAGTCGATTCCGCCGCTGAGCAGCATCACGGGCCGCTGGTGTCTGCTGAACCTGCGTTTGGCCGCGCGCGCCAACAGCTCGCGCATTTGCTCGACCAGCTGATCCTCGGACGCCGCGGGTTCCAACTGATCGGGCAGCGACCAATAATCGAACTCGCGCACGCCGCCTTGATCAAAGTTCAGCGCTTGGCCGGGCTTCAGCGCGTGGACCCCCTGAAACATGGTGCGCGGCGGGCAGACATAGCCCTGACTGAGATACTCGTTGAGCCCGGCCCGATCCAGCTGCGGAGCGAAACCCGGCGAAGATGTCAGGGCGTCGAGCTGCGAGGCAAAGGCCAGGCTTGCGCCGCATTGGTGCCAATAGAGCGTGGCCTGGCCAAAGCGGTCGCGCGCCAGCAGCAGCCTGCGTTGCGGCGTATCCCACAACGCCATACTGAAACGGCCGTCGAGCATTGCCAGACATTCGTCGCCCCAACGCTCGTAGAGCCTCAGGACCAGCTCGCTGTCGATAATGTCCTTGGGGCAGGTTCCGAGGCCTTGGATCAGCTCGTCGCGGTTGTACAGCTCTCCGTGAAACAGGCCGCTCAAACCGCTCTGCGACAGCTCGACGCACCCGGACGACGGCCGGAAACGCGCTTCCTGCGCGCCCTCCAGGTCCAACTCGCCGTGAATTGCCTCGATGCCCATCTCGATCCGGAAGTCTGAAGAGCCGGAGGGCTGCTGTCAAATCGGCGGAGGGCGTCCAATAACCGCACCGCTGTCCCGAGTAGCCAACCCATGGGTCGAAAAGCCGCGTCCATAGGCGTGTTGATTGATACGAGGCAGTTTACCCGTTTAGCAAGCAATGAGCCTAAAGGGATTAATGGTTTAATGTCAAATACATATCAATATATTAATAAAAGCTTGCTAATCAAGGGATAATTTGCTATAAAAATAAAAAATAATATAATAAATCCAACTAAGCAACGGCAGCCTTGTTCAAGCCTGGGAGGCCCTAATGTCAATCCCCGTTGCCATTGAGCTGTTAGCAGTTGAGAAAGCCCGGAAGAAGTTCGTCGGCAAGGATAAGGGCTATGGTGTTCAATCTGTGGGCATGGGCCGCAAATACAGTGCTGGCAAGCGCACGAAGAAGCTGAGCATAAGGCTCTATGTCTCCCGCAAGTATGAAAAGACAGAATTACCGAAAAAGAAAAATATAAAAGTCATTCCGAAATCCTTTAATTTTCAACACGATAAAGTTAAGTATAGATTTCCAACCGATGTAATTCAGCAACCAAAACGGGTGATTCAAGCACACAAGGTGATAAACCTAACTCTCTGTGCACCAATAGCCACAAAGCCGGTTACAGCCCGCAATAAACACGACGGAGTTATCTCTTGGTTTTTTAAAAAAGGCGATCAATGGTATGCCCTAACAGCTGCACATGTAGTGGGAGTACAAGCAAAAAAGGGTACTGCTGTTTATTGTTATCAAAACCAAATCGGAACTGTTCAGGAAACATTCTACAGTACTCTGTCCTTGGATATTGTAAAAATCAAGCTAACCATCGAAGGACATTTTGAGAATAAAATATTCTGTCAAAATAAGCTAAAAGAGTTCAAGAAACCCCGGCTAGCTGAAGGCAAGGATGAAATCTCTAAAAATAGATCCTTCGAGGTATATATTCCCAACGAAAACAGGATTGTACCGGTTGACATTCAGGATATTCATCGAAGCAACGTCAAGGTCAAGGTCATGGGCAAAATATATAAATTCGACTTATTAATCCAGACCCAACTCTGCACGTCGCATGGCGACAGTGGCACGATCTTATGGGACGAAAAATCTTTAACGCCGCTTGGATTATTAACCGGAGGAGATGAAGGAAGTTATTTTGAGGATAATAAGCACTCTTACTTCACGGAGTTCGCAAGTATCCTCTGAACGATTAAAACAGAACGAACAGGAGTTAGAAATGAAGAAACAATATAAGTTGCTTTCGGTTGTGATTCTTGCGGCGATCATCATCCTGGCCACACAGCCGGCATTATCAAAAGAAAACACTTTGACTATAAAATGCACGATAGACGATGACGGTGAATTGAAATGCAGCTACGATGGGACGTCTGTCAAGCCAGGGAAGTATATCATCGTCGTCCAATCCAGCGAGGATAAAGTAAGACTTTCAGAGGCGATTTACTATGAATTGAATCGAGGAGACCGAGTTTCCGGATCAGATATAAATGGGAAAGCAACTGACGGTGCAACAAATGAGATAAAGATCGAAAATCTGACTCTAACGGAAGGTGTGAATTATGAAATTGTCGTGAAGGCACAAATCGATAAAAACAAAAATAACGAGGATAGTATTAAAATTGCTGTAGAAGAATCGGAGGAGAGTGGTGGTGGGAAGCCGTCGGAAGGCGTGAAAAAAACCGAGGAAGTAGAAAACCTATCAGATGACGTCTGTAGTTGTGTTGAACAACAGGCAATTAGATGGGTGATCACAAATGGAATAGATAACGAAAGTATTAACAATATCTGGACAGGTCGTAAGAAAGTAACCCTTTATTTTATGCCCGATGGCAGCCCGGTCAAACCGATTCCATCGGGATTGAGCGAGGGCGATAAAATAATTTTAGAGTTGCTGTTACCAGCGGACACTCTGAATGAAAACGAAGCATATGAGCTCTTAGATAAAAAGCAATTGAATTATACACATTATCTGAATATTGAATGTCCTAAGAAATTATTACGGCGGATTTTAGGCTCGTTTGAGGCGGTTAAAGCAATTATTAGCAGCCAATCTCGTGCTGCTGCAAAAGAAAATGGTGGTTTTAAGTGTCCTGACAATCAGATTAAATTTAGAACAATCGAACTTGCGAAGCTTGATTGCGGGGCTGGCGAGGTCAAGATCACCATCGATACGGTCTACGGCGAAAAACAACAAAGCAGCTTCAAACTCAGCAATGTCTACTGTGGAACGTTCGGCGTTCAATATGTATATGACTTTACGAGGGGAAAGACGTTTCTCCTGCATAGCGATACAACCACCAATGAAGAGGGTGAAGAGGTTACAACCAAGACCATCCGCAGCGACAAGGAAACCGAGGGTTGCAGTCTGATCCCGGCTTTCATCATCCATCCCGCAGGCCTGGACGAAAATGTGAACAACTGGTCGTTCGACCGCTTCTCATTGATTGCACTACTTTTCAATCTAGGTTTGGGCATTGACGCCGAAGCGCCCCAGGACCGTTTCTACGTTACGGACAACCTCTACTTCGGGGGTATCTATTTTACTGTGGGAGCCAGCGTCCATAAGGTAAATACCCTCAGGGGCCCACACGAAGAGGGCGATAAGTTCGACGGCGATGAGGCCGATCTGCCGGTCAAATACAAATGGGGCGATTGGGATGATTCCGTGGATTGGGTGGTCGGCGCCACTATCGACGTGGTCACCCTCGCTAAGATGATCGGCAACGCCACTTCCAAGAAGTCGGACTAGGCGCAGCCAGAGCAGGAATAACCCCGCAGGGACCGATTGTAAAAGGGAGGGATGGCTTCTGCCATACTTCCTGAAAATCCCTTTACATTTGTCGCATACAATGACACTTTAGTTTAAGCTTCGGCTGGATGTATTCGTTTTAGCGGGTCTATATTGGCTCGCCTTGGCCACGGGATTTATCGGCGATCGGGCTGTTCGCAGTTCGATGTGGGGGAGTGTCATGGCCAAGAAGATCCTGATCGTGGGCAGCGAGCCTTCGGGCATCGGGATGATCAGCAATTTTCTGAAAAATCAGGGCTACGCCACGGTCTGCGCCCGGGGCGGGGTTGAGGGCAGCAAGCGCTTCGACGAGCAGGCTTTCGACCTGGTGTTGTGCGACTTGTTGATGCCGCGGCTCAACGGGCCGGAGCTGGTCGCGCACATCCGTTGCACGTCCGACGGCGCGGGCGTGCCGGTGATCATGATGACCTCCATCGTCAGCAGCCACCGCTCGGAGGACGACGCCCTCGAGAGCTGGAAGGCCGACGCCAGCCTGCAAAAGCCGTTCGAGATGCCCGAGCTGCTCGACAAGGTGCGCGGGCAGATCGGCGATGGCGAGGACAAGCCGGGCAAGCTGCACAAGGTGATGACCAACGGCGTGATCCGGGCTTTCTCCGGCACCTTCGGCGACAAGAGTTACGCCAAGGTGCTGCACCTGTTGTGCAAGCGCAAGGCCAATGGCCTGCTCGACTGCAAGGGCGAGCGCAAGCGGATCAGCATCTACTTCAAGGACGGCCGTCCGTGCAACGTGCGCTCGAACTACATCCGCGAGGGCTCGCTGACGCGGATCCTCAAGACCATGATCTCGTTGGACGACGGCCAGATCGAGGCTGCGCGCGGGCTGCAGAAGAAGAACAAGCTGATGCAGGGCGAGGCGTTGGTGCAAAGCAACGCGATCTCCCGCGAGGAGCTGTCCAACGCCCTGCGTATTCAGGCCGAGGAGAAGCTGCTGACCCCCTTCGGCTGGCAGGAGGGGAGCTTCGAGTTCATCGAGCGGCCGGTGGTGGTCGACCCGGACCTGACTCTCAAGACCCCGCTGCCGCAGATCATCCTGCGCGGCGTCTCGCAGTTCTACAGCTCCGAGCGCATCCGTCGCAGCTTCCGCGACAAGGGCGGACGCAAGATCTTTGTCAATCCCGAGCGGACCTACCGACTCGAGGATTTCGGCCTCTCGCCCGAGGAGCTGTTCGCCACGAGCATGGCCCGCTCCGAGCCCACGTTGTCGCAGCTGCTCAACAGCGGCAAGCTCGGCACGGTGCGCACCTATCAGATCCTCTACGTGATGTTCCTGCTGGAGACCTTCAAATTCCGCGAGGCCGACGACGAGCAGCAGGTGCAGGTCGAGATCGAGCAGCCGCAGTCCCGGGTGCGCCTGGCCGGACTGACCGAGGAGGTCTCGATGGAGACGGCCGAGCAGCATTACATGCAGAGCATCGAGCTGTACGAGTCCAAGGACTTTCGCGCCGCGGCCGCGCGTCTTGAGCAGGCAATCAACATCGACAACCGCGATCCGCGGTTCTTGGCGCAGTTGGCGCTGACCATCTACCGCATGCCCCTCGAGCTCAAGGCCGGGTACATCGACCCCAACGTGCTGCTGCAGCGCGCTGCCCAGCTCGACCGCAACTGCGTGCAGCTCAGCCTGGTGATGGGGCGGCTGAGCATGGAATACAAGGATCTGGAAAAGGCGCAGATGTTCTATCAGCGCGCGATCGAGATCGAACCGGGCAATACCGAGGCGCAAAAGGAACTGCGGCTGCTCAAGGTGATGCAGCGCCAGCAGCAGAGCGCCTAAGCACTTGATCCGCCTTGGGTCGTAAATCATGCGTCAAACTGCTGCGCTGCTCTCGCTTGTTATACCCGCGGTGTGGTGCTGCGCCCTGGTCGCGGCGCTCGAGCCCGAGGGCGCGTCCTGCGTTATGCCGCGCGACGATCTGCTGATCGAGTCGGACGTGCGGCTGTGTCCCTCGGACGAACCGTATCTGATAGAGGATCGCGGCGAGCCCGGGGTGCTGATCGTGCGCGGGACTGGGTTCGAGGTTGACGCGACGGGGGTAACGATCCGCGGCAACGGCCAGGGGACCGGCGTGATGCTCGCCGGGCCGCTGAGCGATGTGGAACTGCGCGGACTGGCGCTTGAAGAATTTACGATCGGTATCTCCGGCGGGTCGGCCCAAGACCTGCGGTTGCGGCAAATCAGAATCGAGAACGTAGCCGAGATGTACGTCGACATCGGCGGCGGACCTGGAGCGATCAACCGCCGGATACTGATCGAGGATCTGGTCGTGCGCCAGACGCGGACCTCGGGAATCGCCTGCCGTGCCTGTTTCGATTCGGTGATCAGGCGTGTGGACTCGCGCAGCGACGTTGTCGACTCGATGGAGTCCAACCTGATTCTCTACGGCGGCGGCGGGAACCTAGTCGAGCACAACACCATCGTTACCCGCAACGAGGACGGCTGCAACGCGATCTGGCTGGTGGCCTCGAACTACAACGTGATTCAGCACAACACCCTGGATCTCGGGGCCAAGTCGGGCAGCCACATCCAGGGCTCATCGCACAACGTGTTCACCGGCAACGTGATCCGCACCGCGGATAAGTTACAGGAGCTGGCCGGCATCGAACCCCTGCGCTACGCTATTGAGGAGCCGACCCTGATTCGCGTCGGCGAATCCGAGCGGATCGAGGTGCTGCGAATCGAGAAGGGCAGCCCGGCGCTTTCCCGCTCCAACCTGGTATTCGGCAACGAGTTCCACCTTGGAGTGTTGCGCGACAACGGTTCGGGCACGCTGTTGTGTTTCAAAGGCGTGGGCAACAATTACCTCGACGGCGCGAGTTATCGCGGTCCAAACCTCTATGGTGGATCGTGCCCATAGTCCGCATTATCCGGGCGGGCCGCGTGGGTTTCTGGTAAAATTCTGCGGCGAATGATGATTTTTTCCAAGGTCGGCCGGTCAACACTGATACGCAGTGCGACGTTGATTGCGCTTTGCGCGGGACTGTTCTTTTTCTGTGGTGTTGCGCCGTGTCTGGGCCAGGCCTGTTCCAACGGCTGGACCCTGGGCCATCAGACGCCCCAAGGCATTTTCCGCAGCAGCGCGGTCCACTCTGAGGGCAAGATCTACCTGGTTGGCGGAGGGCTTGCCGAAGGCGGTTTTTTAAACCGCGTCTGGATCTACGACGTTGATTCCGACACCTGGTCCCTGGGCGCGCCCTACGACCTGCAAGGTTGGATGAACACCTGCGCCGTGGCCTACCAAGGCAAGGTCTATATGTTCGGCGGCTGGAAGAGCAGCACGGTTTTCCTGCAGGCCACGCGGATCTACAACATCGCCGGCAACACCTGGACCATGGGCGCCGACGTTCCATTCCTCGCCTCGGGATCGTACTGCGCGCAGATCGACGGCAAGGTCTACCTGGCCGGCGGCTCCGACGCGCCGTACTCGATGCACAAGCATCATGCGGCATACGACATCGCAACCAACTCCTGGGACAGCGGAACGGCCGATCTGCCCACGGCGCGCGCCTACGGATTGGGAGCCACGGACGGCGAGCGCTTCTACGTGTTCGGCTCCGACAGCGACGACCGCAGCTACGCCTACGATCCGCAACTCCAGATCTGGGCCGAGCTCGACCGGATGGGCGACGCGCGAATGTCGCCCGCGGGCGGATATGCAGGATCAACGCTGTGGGCGGTCAGCGGCGGCGACGTTGTACACGGCGTGCCCGATTGGTGGGACCCGCTGACCGGCTCGGAACGCTACCGCATCGGTGCGAATCACTGGGAGACGCTCAGCGCACCGCTGGTGCCCGTGACCGCGTCGGCCAGCGCCGTTGTGCCCGGCCGCCACGGCGGAGCGCTCTACGTGTTCGGCGGGACCCAGATCGACCACGAGCGCAACGAGACGCAGATCCTCAACCTGTGCGTGGCTCAGCTTGAGTCGGTCTCGCCTTCGCTGGCGGTCAATGGAGCACCGACCGAGCTGACCATCGATGGCTGGGGCTTCGAGCGCTATGACACAGCCTATCTCGAGGACGACGACTGGATCGAGAGCCTGAGCGACCTGCAAGTCCCGGACGCGCGTACTATCACCGGCAGCGTCGGCGCGTTTGCCCGCGTCGGGCTCTACGATCTGGTGGTCCAAAGCTCCAGCGGCGAGAGCGCTCGCATTGAGGACGCCCTGACCGTCTGCGGCTGCTTGATCGGCGAGCAATGTATCGATGTCGGCCAGACTCACCCCACCAACCTCTGCCTGCTCTGCGATCCGACGCGCGCGCGCTTCGACTGGTCGTTCAACGACGGCGTGGCTTGCGACGATGAGCTGTTCTGCAACGGCTCGGACTTGTGCCTCTCCGGCAGTTGCGCCGATCACGCGGGCGACCCCTGCGCCGCGGATCAGCGTTGCGACGAGGGGCTCGACAAGTGCCTGCCCACAGGCGACGACACTGACGAGGACGACGATGACGACGGCGATCCGGAGGACGACGACATCGCCGATCCCGGAATGTCGAAAGATGACGACGAGAGCTGCGGTTGCTGATATGAGTTGTTAGCCTGCTGCGGCGGCTGATAGAATTAACCGGTTGATAAATAAATACCAAGCCTGGATTATTCATGAGGGTTCGTTAGCGAGGCGTGCAAGATGCCGCAAGAACTAGAAAGCCGAGTCGATACTCCGCAGGCGTACCCGCTGTGGTACGTCGAGGACGGATCGGCGAGGATGACGCAGTTGTTGTGAGCAGATTGTGCGCCGCAGTAGAAGCTTCATGAATAATCCGGGCAAGCAAAGGAGCACTCATGCGTAGATATACATTGATCTTGGCCCTGGTCCTGTGTCTGGGCCTGTTGATCGCGGCCTGTGACGAAGCCAAGGATTCGGTCAACGATGCGACCAAGCAGGAGAAGGACTTCAGCGTGGACTTCGACCTGCCGCTGGTCGACCTTGGTGGCGAGACCGGCATCTGTCTGCCGGCCTATAACTTCACCTCGCTGCTCGGCGAGCTGCCCGGCTGGGACGAGGTCGAGGGGCACATCGAGAGCGTTGAGCTCAGCGTGGCGACCTACGAGGTCAGCGACAACGCCAACTCGGCGGACGGCGTGTTGACGTTCTACACCGGCGACGATGGGACCACGCTGGACGACCTGACCGACGAGAGCATGGCCTTCGCCAAGACCGACAACATTTCCGCAGCCCAGAACGTTGCGGCCACCGACCTGATTTTCCTCAACGACGGTGAAAACATCATCAACGGACTTCTGGGCGATCTCGAAGGCGTGTTCGTGGTCTGCGGCCAGTTCGCGCCCGAAGAGGCCACGGTCTCGATGAACGTCAAGCTGACCTTCACGATCACCGTGACGTTCGTGCCGCTGGACTAGCGGACTATACCGACCCGCATCCAGGGTCGCTGATCGGCCGCCCGCCGCCCGCCGCCTGCTGCAATTGCTGTTGCTGCTCGCGGCGGCACCTCAAAGGTGCCCCAGGCGAGCCTTACACACAAAGATCGATTTATCGATCTTTACCTTCCCGCCTTATCCACAGCAGCCGGCGTCGTCATCGTCGTCACCGGCGCTGACGTGGTCATCATCGTCGTCATCGTCGAGGTCGTCGTCGTCCAGATCATCGTCGTCGGCGCTGTCGTCGTCGTCCAAGTCGTCGTCATCCAAGTCGTCATCGTCGTCGTCATCATCGTCGTCAGCGCTGCCCTCGATCACCTGGTAGGCGCTGAGCAGTTCGTCCTGTTCGCCGCTGGAACTGATGATCACCAGGTCGTAGGTGCCAGGGGTCGCGCCCTGGGGGACCACGGCCTCGATTGTGCCGTCGGCAACGACTATTGCCTCGGAGAAGTCGCTGCGCAGGTCGAGATCGTTAATCAGGTAGACCTCGTCGTCAGCCTCGAATCCCCAGCCGCTGATGGCGATCTCGGCGTCGGAGCCGTTGTATCCGACGGTGGGGACGACCCCCTCGAGGGCCGCGTAGCAGAACGAATAGACCTGGGTGTAGTTGTATTCGTTGCCGCCGTAGGTGCCGCCGAACAGCAGCCACAGACCGCCGTATTCGGGAACGAAGGCCGAGGCCGGGGCGATCGGCTCCACGCTGGGAGTGGTGGGGAGGAACTGCCAGCTGTCCGCGTCGCTGTCGTAGATCTCGGCGCTGGGACGCGGGATCCACGGGTCGTTGTTCTGGCCTCCGCCGTTGAACACCCAGAGCTGATCTTCGGCAAACCCTCCACCGGGAGACATCCGGCCCGAGTTCAGGTCGTGCAGCGCGCTCCAGGTATCCTCGGAGGGGTCGTAGGCCAGGAATTCGGTGGTCGGTCCGACCAGGCCGGAGATCACATAGAACAGCTCGCCGTCCGTGGCGCCCAGGCCGAAGGCCCGGCCGCTAGGCAGGTCGGCAACGCTGTCGTCCCAGGTGCCCTCGGAGATGTCGTAGACCGCATGCGACGACTGATAGCTCGGCGTGCCGCCGGCAACGTGGATCTGATCGTCGATCAGCGCGCAGTAGGAGCCCGAGGTGGTGAACGGAAGGTCGGGTCCCGCGGACCAGGTGTCGGCGGCAATGTCGTAGATCTTCAGGTCGTCGCTGTAGACTCCGGCACTGAATCCGCCGACCACATAGAGCTGCGCCTGGTACTGCACCATGCAGGCGTTGGTCCAGCCCGTGGCGTCGTAGCTCGCCCCGGATTCCTCCCAGGTATCGCGCCCCACGTCGTAGACCCAGACGTCGTTGTGGTAGACGCGGCCGTCGAACTCGCCGGTTGTAATGTAGACGTTGCCGTTATAGTAGGCGGCGTTGCCGCGGTAGAAGCGCTCGGGGGTCGGCTCAGCATAGCCCCAGTTGTTGGTGCATTGTGAGTGGGCCAATGCGGGGATAAACAGCACCAGCAATAGGCTCCATCCCCAATTACGTATTGTCACCGGCAGTTCCTCCGTGCTTGGGTTGTTCCAAGCAGTTGCAAACAAACATCTTATCACATACCAAACACCTGGGGCCGGTGATATTGGTCACTGTATCGTGCAATGATTGGGGATCGATCGGGTGTGAAATTCGAGCTGGCTTAGGGACGGGCGCTATTTCTTGCCGTGCCCCTTACGGCGGAACTTGATCCAGATCGGGGTGCCGCTGAAGTCCTCGGATTGGCGGATGCGGTTTTGTAAATAGCGTTGGTAGCTGAAATGCACGGCCTCGGGGCGGTTGCAGACCACGGCGAACGTCGGCGGGGCCACGTAGGTCTGGGCCATGTACAGCATGTTGATCGCCCTGCCGCCTTTGGCCGGCGGAGGGTGCTCTGTCAGAGCATTGGCCAGGATTTTGTTGCAGATCGGCGTTGACAGCCGTTTGCCGTGGTTGACGCGGGTGCGGATGACGGCCTTGACCAGCTCGTCCAGCCCTTTGGCCTGGGTGGCCGAGGTGGTTACCATCGGCGCGTAGTCGGCGAACGGCATCTTGAGCTCGCGCATGTCGGCGAACGCGCGCAGGGCTTTTTTCTTGTCCGTTACCAGATCCCACTTGTTGAGCAACAGCACCAGGCCGCGGCCGCGCTCGTGGGCATAGCCGACGATGCGCACGTCCTGTTCGCTCAGCGGCTGGCTGGCGTCGATCACCACGCAGGCCAGGTCGGTGCGTTCCAGGCTGCGCAGCGCCTGGATTACTGCGAACTTCTCGAGTTTTTCCTTGACCTTGGGACGACGGCGGATGCCCGCGGTGTCGATCAACGTCATTGACTCGTCGCCGAGTATCACCTCGATGTCAATCGAATCGCGGGTCGTTCCCGGGATCTCGCTGACGATCATCCGCTGCGAACCGAGCAGGGCGTTGATCAGGCTGGACTTGCCCACGTTGGGGCGACCGACCACTGCCACGCGCGCCGCCCCCCGTTCGCGGGGCCGTTCCTGCTCCTGCTCGGGTACGCCCTCAAGCAGGTCGTCCATCAGCTCGGACAAGCCGTAGCGTTCTTTGGCCGAGATCGGATAGACGTGGTCGACTCCCAGGCGGTAGAACTCGGCGGACAGCGGTTCGAGGGACGGAGCGTCAACCTTGTTGGCGGCCACGAACAGCGGTTTATCGATCTTACGCAGCCACAGGGCGAGTTCCTCGTCCAGGGCGCTGATTCCCTGACGGGCGTCGAGCAGAAACAGGATGCGGTCGGCCTCGGACACGGCGAATTCCAGCTGAAGGCGGACCTGCTCGATCAGCGGATCCTCCGATGTGCTGTCGAATCCGCCGGTGTCCACGAGCATGAAGCTGCGATCTTCCCAACTGGCCTTACCGTAGCGCAGGTCGCGGGTGACGCCGGGGATGTCCTCGACCAACGCCGAGCGCGAGCGCACCAGCCGATTGAACAACTGGCTCTTGCCCACGTTGGGTCGTCCGATAATTGCGATCAAAGGTAACATCGTGGGCAGAGCTTAGACGGGCCATAACGTTGAAGTCAAGAAAAGCCATATTAATCGGAACACTTACCGGTTCACTGTCTGTGCAGGGGGCATACTTTTTGCTTGACAGTGCATCGGAATACGAGTTATAGAACGCTCATAAGCGGCCCAGGCCGTGTTTTCTGGGGCAGAGAGAAGAGTTGAAAGGAGGGTAGCAGGGATCGTGCCCTGAGATCGTCTCTCTAATCTCCTGTCAAACGGAACCATAAACAAATGGCTAACATTTAGCGACAGCCACAGAAACCAAAAGGAGTCGGAAAGATGAAGAAGCTGTTTTGGCTGATGGGCCTCATGCTGGCCCTGGTCCTGTCCTTGAGCCTGGTCGTAGCCTGCTCCAGCGGCGACGATGACGACGACGACGACGACG
>JAVCCG010000126.1 GCA_030765605.1 Candidatus Alcyoniella australis | reverse complement strand
GAGGCGCTGGTGATCGCCAACGGCCTGCTCACCGGTTTTCCCGTGCCCACGGCGTGCAAGACCTCGCTGCTGTTCCGCTCGCCGTTGACCGGCGTGCTCGGCGAATCCAGCGTGGGCGGCAAGTTCGGCGCCAGACTCAAGCGCACCGGGTTTGACGGCTTGATCGTCAAGGGCCGCTGTGAGCGTCCGTCCTATTTATTCGTGAGCGAGCAGGGGGTCGAGCTGCGCGACGCCGCGCACCTGTGGGGCCTTGATACTTTCGCGGCCCACGACAAATTGCAGGCCGAGTTGCCCAAAGGCGCGCAGATCGGCCTGATCGGTCCGGCGGGCGAACGCGAGGTGCTGTTTGCCTCGATGATGTTCGAAGGGCAGTTTCCGCGAGCCGCGGGCCGCACCGGAATCGGCTGCGTGCTGGGTCGCAAACGGCTCAAGGCGATCGCGGTCCATGGTGAGATCAAACCGCAGGCCCACGATCAGCAGGCGTTGACCGCTTACGTGCGCGAGCTCAACCAATCGATCAAGCAGGCCGCGGCCGGGCTCTCCAAGTTCGGAACCGCCGGGGCCGTGGCGCGGCGCGAGGTCAGCGGCGACCTGCCGATCAAGAACTGGGCCCTGGGTTCGTGGGAGGGCGCGGCCAAGATCAGCGGCCAGGTTTACGCCGACGAGATGCTTTTTAAAAACGCGGCGTGCTTTGCCTGCCCCATCGCCTGCGGCAAGCAGGTGGAACTCAAACACGGCAAGCACGCGGGGCTGCGCGCCAACCAGCCCGAGTACGAGAGCACGGGCGCGCTGGGCTCGAACCTCTTAATCGACAGCCCCGAGGATCTGACCGTTTCCAACATGCTGTGCAACAAGCTGGGCCTGGACACGATCTCGGCCGGAGTGCTGCTCAGCTTTCTTTTCGAGTGTTGCGAGCGCGGGATCGTGAAGATGGACGATCCGCAATTGGAGGGAGTCAAGCCGCAATGGGGCGATGGCGAGGCAACGCACAAATTGATCGAGATGATCGCCAATCGCCGCGGAATCGGCGACCTGCTGGCCGACGGCGTGCGCATTGCGGCTAAGCGTCTGGGCGGAGGCTCCGAGCACTTTGCAGTGCACTCCAAGGGTCTCGAGCTGCCGATGCACGATCCGCGGGCCACGGTCAGCTCGGCCGCGACCTATGCCACGGGCAACCGCGGCGGATCGCACAATGAGAGCTTCGCCCACTATTTGGACGAGGGGCTGAAGATCGACGACATGGACTTCCCCGAGAATATCGAGATCTACACCTCGCAGAACAAGGGACGGATCACGGCGCGGATGCAGGAGTTCAACTCGGTGTTCGACGCACTGGGACTGTGCAAGTTCCTGCTCTCCGGCGGCGTGCGCAAGCCGCAGATGATCAAGATGATCGAGCTGGTCTTCGGCTGGAAGTACGACGACCGCGAGCTGATGCAGGTCGGCGATCGGATCTATACGCTTAAGCGGATGTATCTCCAGCGGCTTGGAATCAGCGCGGCCGACGACACGTTGGCCGGACGCGTGCTGCTTGACCGTCGCGGCACGGGCAACGCCGGCGATGTGTTGCCCGACCTCGAGCTGATGCTCGGCGAGCTTTACGCTGAACGCGGCTGGGATGCGCAGGGGCGGGTACTGCCCGAACACGCTTCGCAGTTGAACCTGGAACGCTATCTGGAATGAGCGACGCGGCGGCGGGCCAGGAGGGCGCGATATCTAGAGGCTACGCGCGCTACGTCTTCGTCCTGCTGTTTCTGCTCTACATGTTCGACTACACCGACCGAATGGTCGTTGTCTCGCTCTTTGAACATATCAAACTCGATTGGGGGATCAACGACACCCAGTGCGGCATGCTGGTCTCGGCGGTCTACTGGTCGATCCTGGTCTTCGCGCTGCCCTGCTCGATGCTCGTCGACCGCTGGTCCAGGCGACGCACCATCGGGATGATGGCTCTGCTGTGGAGCCTGGCCACCGGCGCCTGCGCCTTCACGCGCAACTATCGGCAGATGTTCGCCGCGCGCTCGCTGGTCGGGATCGGCGAGGCCGGTTACTCACCGGGCGGCACGGCGATGATCGCGGCGCTGTTCCCGGAAAACAAGCGGTCAACGGTGATGGGGATCTGGAACGCCTCGATTCCGCTGGGCAGCGCTCTGGGCGTGGCCCTGGGCGGGTTCGTCGCGGTGCACTGGGGATGGCGTCATGCTTTCGGATTGGTGGCGTTGCCCGGGATGATCATTGCGCTGCTGTTCTTCCGCATCCGCGACTACCGCACCGTGGAGCTGATCAAACCCGCGGATAAAAAGCAGGAGAGGGTGCGGATGCGGCGGATCGACGTACTGCGCGAATTCACGCGCAACGGAACGTTGATCTTCACCTACCTCGGGTTTGCCGCAAACACCTTCGTCACCACCTCGCTGCTCAGCTGGCTGCCGGCCTATTACCATCGCATCGACGGGCTGCCGATGGATCGCGCCGGACTCAAGGGCGGCCTGGTGATGCTGCCGGCGATGATCGGCGCGCCGCTGGGCGGCTACCTGGTGGACCGCTGGCGCAGGAAGCGTGAAAATGCGCGCCCACTGTTCGCCGCGTTGAGCTCGTCGTTGTTCGCATTGGTGTTGTTTACGGCGATGGTGCTGCTGCAAGGCGCCGCGCAGTACGCGATGCTGCTGCTGGCCGGGGCGCTGGCAGTGTTCTATTTGCCCGCGGCGGCCGCAACGACCCAGGATGTGATTCATCCCGGGCTGCGCGCCACATCCTACGGGTTGTGCGTGATCGTGCAGAACCTGTTGGGCAGCTCGTTGGGCCCGATCTTCGTCGGAGCGCTCTCCGATCGTTACGGGCTGCATACCGGATTGTCCATGTTGCCGTTGTTTGCGGCCATGGGCGGATTGTTGTTTTTCATTGCCTCGCAATTTCATAAGCGCGACCTGGCATTGGTCGAGCGCGTGGAAATAAGCTACGAGGGATAGGACGGTAAGGCGAAAAATGGACCAGACGGAGATTTCGGACGCCGGGGTAAAGCGCGAGTTGCCGCGGGGCAGGCAGATCGTCTACCTGTTGCTGGGCATCGCGTTGTTCGTTGCCACGGTGCTGTTTTTAAAACCCGAGCCGCAACAGATCGGCGATCAGACGATCGTACTCAGCGCCGCGGGCCGGATGTGCATCGGCCTGTTGGTGGTGGCGATCTTCTATTGGATCACCGAGGCGCTGCCGTTTCACATCACGGCCTTGATCGTGATGTTGGTCATGCCTCTACTGGGGATCACCGACGGCATGGAAATACTCAAGGACGGCCAGATCGTCCAGATCCACGGCATTTCCGCGGGCTACAAAGAAATCGTCCGCCTGAGCTTCGGCAACGATCTGATCCTGTTTTTCCTCGGCGTATTTCTGATCTCCGGCGCATTTTCGCAGACCTCGCTGGGCCAGCGCATGACGCTGAAGATGTTGCAACTGATGGGCACCAGCACCCGCGGCGTGATCCTCGGTTTTCTGGTAATGGGCTCGCTGCTCTCGATGTGGGTATCCGACGTGGGCGTGGCCGCGATCATGCTGCCGATCGGTGTGGGGATTCTCAAGCAGGCCGGGCGCAAGCCGCTGCAGAGCAATTTCGGTCGCGGGCTGATGATCGCCTCGTGCTGGGGCGCGATTTTCGGCGGCATCGCCACACCCGCGGGCTGCGGCCCCAACCCGATCGCCATCAGCTTTATGAGCGATCTGGGCGGAATGCAGATCACGTTTTTAGACTGGATGAAGATCGGCGTGCCCGCCTCGCTGATGCTGATTCCGTTCGGCTGGATCGTGCTGCTGCTGATCTTCCCGCCCGAGATCAAACGCCTGCCGATGACTCGCGAGGACATCCGCGCGCAACTGCGGCAGCTCGGCCCGTTGGGACGCGAGGAAATCGGCACGATGGTGGTGTTCGTGATCGTGATTTTCCTCTGGGTGTTCAACCCACTGATCTCCAAACTGACCTCGGGGCTGATCAACCTGCCGATCAGCTACGTCTCGATCCTCGGCGGGATGCTGCTGTTCGTGCCGCCGTTTCGCGTGCTGGATTGGGAGCGCGCCAACCGCGCGATCAGCTGGGAGAGCATCGTGCTGATCATGGCCTCGCTGGGTTTGGGGATGATGACCTACCACACCGGCGCGGCCAAGTGGCTGGCCGTGACGTTGCTCGGCGGCGTGCAGGGGATGAGCACGCTGCTGCTGATCTTCGTGGTGGTGCTGGTGGTGATTCTGATGAAGCTGTTCCTGGCGAGCAACACGGTAACCGGGATCATCATCATCCCGATCCTGATCTCGCTGGCCCAGGCGTTCGGGATTGATCCCTGGATGCTGGTGGGTCCCGCGGCGTTCACCTCGTCGCTGGGAATCATCCTGGTGACGCAGACGCCGACCAACATCATTCCCTACACCGCGGGCTACTTCACCATCGGCGATTTCGCCAAGGCCGGGGTGGTGATGTCGATCGTAATGACGATCGTGATCACGCTGGCGATCGCGGTGATCGGGCCGCTGAGCGGCATGTACAATTTTTAGGCCGCATCATGAATGATGCGGGCTAGGGAGGAACACGACGTGGGCGCCAGGGAGCGCAGAGAACGCGAGAAAGTCGAACGCCGCAACCAGATCCTCGATGCGGCGCGGGGCATTCTGTTCAACGAGGGGATGGCCGCGGTCTCAATGAACCAGATCGCCGCCGCGGCCGAGCTGAGCGTGGGCACGCTTTACCTTTATTTCAAGAATAAAGAGGAGCTGTTCGCCGCGCTGCAGCAGGAGGGGCTGGACCTGCTCGAACAGATGATGGACAGCGCGTTCGAGCGTTCGCAAAATGACCACGAACGACTCGAGCTGATGGCGCTGGCCTACCTGGAGTTCAGCGAGCTGCACCGCAAGTACTTCGACATCATCTCCTATTTTCTGACCTCGCCCGAGATGATGTTTCCCCAGGATCTCAAGGTCGAGATCGACAGCCACGGCGACCACGTGTTGGCGATCGTCGGCCGTGCGCTGGCCGGCGGCCGCGAGCTCGACGCGGAGCAGCGGCGCAGCGTGCGGCGCTGTTCGCTGGTCTATTGGTCCACGCTGCAAGGAATGCTGATGCTGCGCAAGCTCAAGGAAACGATGCTCGTGGGCGAAGATTTTGAACAGCTTTACCGCTTCGGCTGCCAGCGGATGATCTGCGCCCTGGAAAAAGAGCTGCGCGCCATCGGCATCGAGCTGTAACTCAGAAGAACCGTCGCAGGACCATCAACGGCTTGGGATCAAGCCCGGCCTCGGCCTCGCGCACGATCTGCAAATCGGAGACGTCCCAGACACGGGCGGGAGCGCGGTCCACATCAACCGGCGCGTCGTTCCAGTCGCCCCGCGGGTAGCACAACGCTCCCACGCCTTGCACGAAGATCGAGTAGACCAACAGCACGCCGACCAGCGCCTTGCAGACCGTGCCGGCCTGCGACAGCCGATCAGCGGCGACGGCGATAAACAGCGCCAGGATCGGCAGCCCATCGCATAGGTAGCGTGGGCCGTAGCACCATCCGCCGTACCAGCTGGCAAAGGCCGAGCAGCACGGATCTCTTGGCGCTGCGTTAGTTCGCGAGGAACCACCACAGTCCCAGGGCCAACCAGAACTGAGCAAAGCCGTGCTGCCACAGCGACTGGCTGGAGATCGACCAGCTCGACGTTGCCAGGCCGTAGACCACGGCGGCGAAGAGCGCGACTCCCGGCCGGTGTCCGCTTCTGCGCAGGATCAGCAACACCAGCGCGGCGGAGAGCGCGGTAAACAGGCTGGCCGAGAACTTGGCGGCCAACACGAAGTTGATCTCGGTCACCAGGCCCAGAGCCTGAAACGCGGACGACTCAGCTGCAGGCGGTGGTCTTAATTTTGCCGCTGTTTTCCGGCTCGCGCACCATGGCGATCAGCTTCTGGCCCGGCTCGGGCCGCAGCTCCTGATCCACGCTAAACGGCAACAGCTTTTTATCTTCAGTGATCAGGAACAGCGGTATGGCCTGGTCGCCGTAGAGTTCCTTGAACGAGCGATAGTCGAACTTCTTGGTCAGATTTACGGACTTGATCTGGCCGCCGGACGCGCAGAGCTGTGAGATCTGCTCGAAGTTGTGGGACAGACCGAACAGCAGCCTGCCGCGCAGGTGTGTCAATTGCGCTGCCGAGCGTTTGAGCTTGGCCGCGCCCTTGGGCGCGAGCTGATAGACCGACGAGCGGCCGAGCACCTCGGCGAAACGCAGGGCGGCCAGGGAGTTGGCCTCGTCGTTGGGGGTCAGCGCAAGCAAACGGCCGATGCTGTGCAGGGCGATGAAGTCATCGACCTGGCCCGAGACGATGTTGGCGTGGTAGGCGTCGAGCCCGGCCATCCGCGCGGCCGAGACGTTGGACCAGTTGGTGTCGACCAGCATTACGTCAAAGCCCTGGCGTTTGACCACCAGCCCAATCTCGCGCGCCCAGGCGTGGCCGCTGACGATCAGCAGACCCTGGGGCGTGGAGTCGGCCAGCCCGAGCCTGCGCGCCAGGGGCGCCGAGCTCAGGCCGTAAATCACCACCGTGCCGATGATCACGAAGAACACCTCGGGCATCAGCCGTTCGGCACCGGGGTAGCCGTGCTCGGCCAGGCGTAGCGCGAACACCGACGAGACCGCCGCGGCCACGATCCCGCGCGGGGCCATCCAGGCCAGGAAGGTGCGTTCGCTACGATCAAGCCCCGAGCCCACGGTCGAGAGCGCCACGGCCAGCGGCCGGGCCACGACGATCAACAGCAGTAAAAAGAGCACGCTGCCCAAATCGATCTGCGCCAGGTCGCTCATCTTCAGCCGCGCGGCGAGCAACACGAACAGTCCGGAGATCAGCAGCACGCGCAGCCGCTCTTTAAATTCGATGATGTGCTGCACCGAGACCCAGCGCTGGTTGGCCAGCACCACGCCCATGATCGTCACCGCCAGCAGACCCGACTCCTCCTGTAGCCCGTTGGAGGCCATGAATGCGCCGATGCAGACCATCAGCGTCACCGGTTCCTGCAGCAGGTCGGGCAGCCAGAAGCGTTTGAGCAGCACCACGATCAGCAGCGCGCCGCCCGCGCCGCACAGCGAGCCGAAGAGCAGGGCGTTGATCAGCCCCAAAATCGCCGAGCGCGCCGCGCCCTGGCCCAGACCGATCATCAGCGTCTCGAACACCAGCACGGCGATGATCGCGCCGATCGGGTCGTTGACGATCCCCTCCCACTTGGCGATGGGACCGACCCGGCCACGCGGCCGGATGTAGAGCAGCATCGGAATGATCACCGTCGGGCCGGTGACGATCAGGATCGCGCCGATCAGCAGCGACAGCCCGAGGTCGAAGCCGAGTAAAAAGTATGCGCCGATCGCGGCCACGACCCAGGTCACCAGCGCGCCGACCAGGATCATGTTCCAGATCGTGACGCCGTTCTCCTTGAGCGCGCGCAGATTGAGGCTCAGGCCGCCCTCGAAGAGGATCACCGCGACCGAGAGCGAGACCACCGGGAACAGCAGATCGCCCAGCAGTTCGTCGGGATGTAAAAAGCCGCTGATCGGCCCGGCCACTAAGCCCACCAGCAGCAGCAGCAGGATCGAGGGCAAATGCAGCCGCCAGGCGATCCAGCCCGCGCTGATACCCAGCACCAGGATGCTCCCCAAGCCGACTAACAGATCCTGTTCCAACGAGATTCATCCTTGATTTGGGTCCGGTCGCAGCTTAGCAGAAAATCCCGGGACGCGGCAGCGGGCCTTGTCGTGCGGAAAAAGTTGACCTAGCCTGTCCAGTCATGAATGCAGACGTCTTAATTGTCGGATTGGGTCCGGTGGGAGCGCACGCGGCCTGGCGTTTCGCCAAAGCCGGGATGCGCGTGGTCGGCTTCGAGGCCCGCGGGCAAGATCAGCCGGCCTCGGATGTGGGCGTGTTCCACTTCGAGCACGCGGCGTTCCAGCGCACGGACGTGCCCCTGCCGCCGCCATCGCAGGTAACGTGTACGATGCCGGGCATGACGGTCTACGCGCCGGATACCCGGTTGCGGGCCAAGGTCGAGGGGGTCGAGACCTGGGCCATGGACCTGGATTGGTTCATCGGCTCGTTGCGCTCGCTGGCCGAGGCGGCGGGAGCGGACCTGCGTTACGGCATGCGCGTCGAGGGACCGATTGTCGAGAACAACGTGGTGGTCGGCCTGCAAGTCGCGGACGGGGATTCGACTTTCGAGCTGCGCGCGCCGTTGGTGGTCGACGCCAGCGGCATGCGGCGCGTGATCAGACGGCACATACCGCTGCTGACCTTTGAGGGTGACGACGCGTGCTTCAACGTCTACATGGAATACTGGAAACGCAAGGAGGGAACCAGCGCGCCCGAGCTGCACTCATTCGGCGGGCTCAACGCCTGGATCGCCAAGTACCCGACCTACACGATTTTCGGCATGGGCGGGCCCCAGACCCTGCCGCAACTTAGGCAGGACCACGCCCGCTGGATCGAGCAGCAGCCGCGCGAGGGCCTGACCCTTGATCGCGGTGTGGCCGGATTGGCGCCCTATGCGCACAGCCCGGCGAGCCTGGTCGATCACGGCGTACTTGTGATCGGCGACGCGGCCGCGACCAACAAGCCGTTCAGCGGCGAGGGGATCGCCTCGGGCATGGCGCTGACCATAATCGCCGAACGGCTGCTGCCGCAGGCGCTCAAGGCCGGATGCACGCGCGCGGCGCTGTGGCCGATCAACGAGCAATACTTCAGCGATCAGGGCGCCAAGTTCGCCATGCTGCGCTCAATGGGCAACTCGCTGCTGAGCATGACCGACGAGCAACTCAACGCGGCGTTTGAAGTGGGTCTGAGCGACGCCGAGAGTTTGCGCCAGACGTTTTTGGACTACGAGGTGCGCAAGCCGCCGAGCCAATGGATCAAACCCGTGGCGCGCCTGTTGCTGCGTCCCGCACCGGCCTTGGTCTATATCAAGGCCCTGTCGCGCGCCTCGCGCCTGGCCCGTCACGTGCGCAACTACCCGCCACTGGATCAGTTCATGCCCTGGCGCGATAAGTACCTACGGCTGATCGCGGAATAGCCCGGACTATTAATGCTAGTATTGGCCGGTTGATTAAGAGGATGTTTCACGAATGAAGGTCAGTCTGTTGCGCCCGTTCCCGAAGAACTCGGTCTGCTCATCGGTCCCACCGTTGGGCATGGGCTACATCGCCACTGCGTTGTTGCGCGCTGAGATCGAGGTCGAGCTGCTCGACCTGGGAAACAAGTATCTCCAATCCAAGGACTTTGAGGCCCGGCTCGAACAGTCGCGGCCCGACCTGGTGGGAATCCAGGTCTACTCGCGAGAGATGGAACAAAACCAGCAGATGATCGACCGCGCGCGCAACGTGCTGGGCCATGACGTGCCGATCGTGGCCGGAGGCCCGCACCCCTCGACCATGCCGCTGGAGACCTTCGAGCATCTGCGTGGCATCGACTACGTGATCGCGGGCGAGGGCGAGCGGGCCATGCCGCTGCTGGCGCGCCACGTCGCCGGTGACGGAGCTGTTGATCTGGCCGATGTTCCCGGATTGGTTTGGCGCGAAAACGGTGGGTTTAGGCAGAACACTCCAGACTTTCCCGAGAACATCGACGCCTATGGCTTCCCGGCCTGGGACGTGATGCGCATCGACGGCTATCAGACCGAGGTTTTCGGCGGCGGATTCACCCAGCGCATGCCCGCGATGACCATGCTTACATCGCGCGGCTGCCCCTACAAATGCACGTTCTGCTGCGCCAAGAGTCTCTGCGGCAGCAAGCTGCGGCTGCGCGACCCCAAGCTGGTGCTCGAGGAGATGACGATCCTGCACCAGCGCTACGGGATCAACGAGATCAAGATCATTGACGACAACGTCAACGCCGACCGCCAGCACATTTTGGCCATTGCCGAGGAGTTCAAACGCAGCGCGCTGGACGTCAGCGTCTCGTTCGCCTGCGGACTGCATCTGCATACCCTGGACGACGAGATGCTCGACGCGCTTAAGCAGATGGGCGGCTACGAGTTGATGGTGGCCATCGAGTCCGGGTCCCAGCGCGTGCTGGACATGATGAAAAAGAAGGTGCGGCTGGACCAGGTGCCGCAGAAGATCGAGATGATCAAGCGCCACGGGTTCCGCGCGATCTCGTTTTTCATCATCGGCTTCCCCGGCGAGACGCGTCAGGAGATCGAGCAGACGGTCAAGCTGGCGCTGAGCCTGCCGCTGGACCGCGCGCACTTCAACTGCTTCTCGCCGCTGCCCGGCTCGCAGATCTACGACGATCTTAAGGCCGCGGGTCGTCTTGGGGAATTCGACATCCGCAATATTCACTTCGAGACCATCAACTATTCGTTCGTCGAGGGGCTCAGCGCGCAACAGCTCGACCGCATTCGCCAGCGGGCGCTGCTGCGTTTCTATCTGCGGCCGCGCACGTTTTTCGGACTGTGGCGCACGTTCCGCAATTGGTCGAGCGTCAAGTTTCTGCTGCGTAAGGCAATGGAATATTTCCGTATCGTCAAGTAGATACGATTCCGGCGCATGTGCTAATATCCGCCTCCAATGCGCCACGAAATTCTGCAATTAGGGGCCCGGCAAAGAGCCGAAGAGACTAGGCAACGACTGATCCAGGGTCCGTTACTGCCTCCGATTCTGCGTTTGGCCCTGCCGACAATCGGCGCGTATTACCTCCAAGCGGCATATAACTTCATTGATCGCTATTGGGTCGGTCATTTGCCCGACGGACCGGCGGCCTTTGCCGGAGTCAGCGCCGGTATGTTTATCATTTGGGGCACGTTCGCGCTGACCAACCTGGCGACGATCGGCACCAGCACCATGGTCTCGCGGGCGCTGGGCGCCGAGGATCAAGGCCGGGCGCGCCACGCGGCGGGCCAGGGCCTGGTGCTGGCGTTGCTGCTGTCGGTAATCTCGGCCGGGGTGTTGCTGCCCCAGGTCGAGGGACTGTTCCACCTGATGGGAACCACAGCCGCGGTAACCGCCGACGGCGCGTCCTACGTGCGCGTGTTGCTCTGGGGCCAGCCGCTGCTGTTTTTGAGCTTTGTGCTCAACAGCGTGTACCAGGCCAGCGGCGATACCGTGACTCCGATCAAGTTCGTGGCTTTCAGCCTGGTGGTCAACAGCGTGCTCGACCCATTGCTGATCTACGGCTATTGGGGTTTTCCGGCAATGGGAGTGGCCGGTGCAGCCTGGGCAACGCTGTGCAGCCGTGGGATCTGGGTCGCGGGCGGCCTGTACTTGCTGCTTCGGGGACACAAGAACCTACATCTACGCCTCTCGGACCTCACGCCGATCGCGCCGCGGATCTGGTTTCAGGCTTTGCGCATCGGCCTGCCGCAGTGCCTCTCGAACCTGCTGTTCGCTGCGGTCTACATCGCACTGACCACGCTGACCTCGAGGGTCGGCACCGCTGCCGTGGCCGGACTGGGAATCGGCCATACCGTAGAGCAACTGACTTTCTTCGGAGCAATGGGATTCAGCATCGCCGCGTCCACGATGGTCGGCCAAAACCTCGGGGCAGGGCAGCCGCAACGGGCTGCGCGCGCCGTCTGGAGCGCCGCGGGGATCGCCGCGGGATACAACACGCTGTTCGGTTTGGCCTTTCTATTGATCCCCGGGCTTATCGTGCGCATCTTTGTCAACGATCCGGAGGTGGTGCGGATCAGCAGTTCCTATCTGGTGATTCTGGCAATTTCCCAACCGTTCATGGCCTTGGAGTTGGTGCTCGCCGGAGGATTCAACGGTGCGGGCAACACTTTGCCGCCCACAGCCGTGCAGATTCCGCTGACTCTGGCGCGCTTCCCGATTGCATTGGCGCTGATGCACATCGGGCTGGGGGCCGACGGGATCTGGTGGGCGATCAGCCTGACCACAATTGTTAAAGCGCTGTGCATCGCCTTCCTGTTCAGCCTCGGCCGCTGGAAGCACAAGCAAGTCTAATCCCGGGTTGACGGGCGCCCGCGACAGTAGTACAAAATTGAAAAACGTACTACCGAGGCATTCGAACAATTCATCTCAAGTCCAATGTCGGATGTCGATTGAGACTTTTTAGGCGAGGGTTGAATCATGCACATGGCTGACGCCCTGATCTCACCGACGGTCGGCGGAGTCATGTGGACTGCGACCGCGGTCCTGATCGGCTACAGCTCCAAGAAGGTCAAGCAGGAGATGGACCAGAGCAAGGTCCCGCTGATGGGCGTGGCCGCGGCTTTCATTTTTGCCGCCCAGATGATTAATTTTACTATCCCGGCCACCGGATCCAGCGGCCATCTGGGGGGCGGGCTGATCATGGCCATTTTGCTGGGGCCCTACGCGGCGTTTTTAGCCATGGCCTCGGTGCTTACGGTTCAGGCCCTGTTCTTTGCCGACGGCGGACTGCTGGCCCTGGGATGCAACATTTTCAATCTGGGCTTTTTCCCCTGCTTTATCGCCTACCCGCTGATTTTCAAGACCATCGCCGGCTTGCAGCCATCGCGGGGGAAGATTATCACCGGCTCGCTGATCGCCGCGATCGTCGGGCTGCAACTCGGCGCATTCGCCGTGGTATTGGAAACACTTTTCTCGGGCATCTCATCGCTGCCGTTTGGCACCTTTGTGCTGCTGATGCAGCCGATCCACCTGGGCATCGGCATTGTCGAGGGCCTGGCCACGGCCGCGGTGGTGCTCTTCGTCTGGCAGGCGCGGCCCGAGATCATCCAGGCGGCGGCCGGATCCAAACCGTATGGATCGTTTTCAACCCGCAACGTGCTCGCTGGTTTGGCGGTGGCCACGATTGTGATCGGCGCGATCTTCTCCTGGTTCGCCTCCGGCCATCCCGACGGCCTGGAATGGTCGATGTTCAAAACCTCGGGGCACGAGGAGTTGGAGACTCCGGGGGCCGAAGTGTACGATAAGCTCGCCGGGTTACAGGAGAGGACCGCATTCCTGCCGGACTACGGATTCAAGACCGCAGAGCAAGACGAGGCGCAGCACGAGGCGGAGGAAGCGTGGCCCGCGGTGCAGGCGGGGACCAGCGTTTCAGGCCTGATCGGCAGCGTACTGACCCTGCTGTTGGCGACGCTGATCGCCTTTGTGCTCAAACGGCGTAAGACCGCGACCGCCCAGATTACTGTGCGCAAACCCTGACGAGCCACGTCGCGGCGCGCAAGCCGCTTCGTTGATCCGCAACATGTGATTGTAAATGCCGAAGATCAATATTGAGACATTCGACCTCGGGGCCGTAGACCGGCTCTCTGCGCAGGATACGCCGATCCATCGTCTGGACGGACGGGCCAAGCTGTTGACCACGATGGTCTTCATCGTTGCGGTCGTCTCTTTCGGGCGCTACGAGGTCTCGGCGCTGATCCCTTTTCTGATCTACCCGGCCGCGCTGTGCCTGTGGGGCAACATCCCGACATCGTTCCTGGCGCGCAAGATCGCGGTGGTGGCGCCCTTTGCCGTGCTGATCGGCATCTTCAATCCGCTGATCGATCGCCAGATCATGATGACGCTGGGCCCGTTGGAGATCTCCGCGGGCTGGATTTCCTTTGCCTCGATCATTGTTCGGTTCGTGTTAACAGTCAGCGCCGCACTGACCCTGGTGGCCGTGACCGGGTTCAACTCGGTCTGCACGGCAATGGGACGACTCGGGGTGCCGCAGATCTTCGTCACGCAGCTGATGTTCTTCTATCGTTACCTGTTCGTGCTCGTGGACGAATCACTGCGCATGGTGCGCGCACGCGCCCTGCGGACCTTCAACGGCAAGGGCACCAACATCCGCACTTTCGGGTCAATGGTGGGCCATCTGCTGTTGCGTACCCTGGACCGGGCGCAGCGGATTCATCTGGCGATGAGCTGCCGGGGATTTTCCGGCGAGATCCCGGCGTTCAAGCCCCTTGCCTTCGGCCCTCGCGACGCGGCGTTCGTGCTGGGCTGGTCGGCGCTGTTCGTCGGGCTGCGCTTTTTCAACCTCTCACGCCTGATCGGCGAATCGGTCACAGGTATATTCACATGAGCCACCACATCGTCGAGGCCAAGCAGATCCACTACAGCTACCCCGACGGCACCCAGGCCGTTCGGGGAGTGTCCTTTCGCATTACCCACGGCGAGTCGGTGGCGATCGTCGGGGCCAACGGCGCGGGCAAATCGACCCTGCTTCAGCATCTGAACGGCTGCCTGATCCCCAACGCGGGCACGCTGCAGATCGGCGACACCATGCTGTCCAAGGGCACCTTGGGCCTGATCCGCAGAACTGTGGGCATGGTGTTTCAAGACCCCGACGACCAGCTTTTCATGCCCACGGTGTTCGACGACGTGGCCTTCGGCCCGCTGAACATGGGCCTGCCGCCGGACGATGTCGAGTCGCGCGTGGTGCGCGCTCTACGGATCGTCGGAGCCGAGCATCTGCGGGACCGTCCGCCCTACAAACTCTCCGGCGGCGAGAAGCGTGCCGTTTCGATCGCCACCGTGCTTTCGATGTCGCCCAATATTTTGGTGATGGACGAGCCGACCTCGAACCTCGATCCGAAAAGCCGACGGCAACTGATCGAGATGCTCAAGACATTTGAGCATACCAAGATCATTGCTTCTCACGATTTGGACATGGTGCTCGATTTGTGCCAGCGCTGCATCGTGCTCAATCAGGGACGCGTGGCCGCCGACGGCCCCACGCTCGAGATCATGAACAACCAGGAGTTGCTCGAGGAAAGCCACCTGGAAAAGCCGCTGTGTATGCAAGGCTGGCCCGCGCAATAGATGATCCAGCGCTCATTTGGGACGGACTCGGTGCTGCATTTTTACAACAGTTTCCCTTGAACTAGCCTGCGTCCCACAGTAGGATAGCCGCCACAATCGCATGCACTATGTCGGCTTACCACACGTATTAACGAGTAAAACCTGTCGCGGGCCGCGTGGGGTGCGCCCGCTGGCGCTGCTGCTGGCAATCTGTGTGTTGTGTGCCACGTCCGCTGCCTGGGCCCATGAACAGCCGCGGGTCAAATTGGTCGAGGTCCATTCCGAAGGCCTGTTTCTGATGGTCGATTTTGAGGTGGAGGGAGCGTTCACCCAGAAGGTCGACGAGGGGATTCTCTCGGGTCTGCCCACGACTTTTACCTTCCAGGTGCACATGGCGCGCGAGCGTTCGGGCTGGACCGACGAGCGGATCGCCACCATTGAGGTGCGGCGCACGATCTCTTACGACACATTGCGCCAGGAGTACACGGTCGACCCCTCAAGCCAGGGGCAGGCCGCGGTAACCAAGGATTTCCAGGCTGCGCACGATCTGATGTCCACGATTCGCGACATACCGCTGGTGATCCACTCGGTGCTCGAGCCTGACCAGCGCTACTACGTCGAGGTCAAGGCCGAGCTACGCAGCGTGGAGCTGCCGCCGTTTCTGGATTCTCTGCTGTTCTTTGTCACGTTCTGGGATCTGGAGACCGAGTGGACCCGCGTCTACATCGACCAGAGCCTGTGGAGCGATCGATGAGCCGCGAGTACGACGAGCGGCTGCTCGACGATTCGGCGCGACGCCGCAGACGCCGCGACGTGGTGCTGATGATCGCCCTGGCCGTAGCCGTGGTGGTGGTGTTCGTGATGCAGACGGTCACGGTGCGGCTGCCCCAGGTCGGCGGTTACGGGCCGACGATGGTCTTCTTCGCGCTGCTCGATTTGAACATCATCCTGATCATCCTGCTGCTGTTCCTGATCCTGCGCAACGTGACCAAGCTGGTGATGGAGCGCCGCACGGGCGTGTTGGGGAGCAAGCTGCGCACCAAGCTGATGGTGGCCTTCGTCGGCTTTGCCTTGATCCCCACGGTGCTGCTGTTCTACGTGGCCTGGACCCTCACCGCGGCGAGCCTCGATCGCTACCTCTCGCCGACGATCACCCGCGCGTTGCACGGTAGCCTGCAGCTGGCGCAGCAACAGTACCGGGTCTACGAGCGCGGGGTGCAGGTAGCCAGCTCGGGCCTGGCGCGCCAGGTCGAGTCGGCCGGGCTGCTAGACGATGGGTGCGAGAACGACCTGCTCGAGTTCGTGTTCAATGCCTTCCAGAACCTCGACGTGGACGCGGTGGAGGTCTACAACGCGCGTACTGGAAAGGTTCAGCGCTTTAAAGGGCTCGATCTGTCGCAGCAGATCTACAGCGAGAACATGCCGCACTACCTCGAGTTGGGACAGCCCTCGTCCGCGCTCAGCGGTTCGTACAAGGGCGGCCAGCTGGTGCGCGGCGTATCGTTGGTCTACGAAACCGGTTCGCAGGCCGGTCCCGTGGGAGTGATCGTGCTTACCGTGCACCTGCCGCAGGACGTGTACGCCGGGATGCAGCAGGTGGCGCAGGCCGTGTCGAACTACGACCAGTTCCGTCTGCTCAGCCAACCGATCCGCTTGGGCTACCTGGTGATCCTGACCAGCATCAGCCTGCTGATTCTGTTCTCGGCCAGTTGGTTCGGGATCTACCTCAGCCGCGGCCTGGTGGTGCCGATCCAGCGCCTGGCCGAGGCCACGGATCAAGTGGCCGCGGGCAACCTCGACGTGCACGTTGAGCTGCCGCCGGACGACGAGCTGGCGCAGTTAGTCAACAGCTTCAACCGCATGGCCTCTGACCTCAAGCTGAGCAAGGCCCAGATCGAGAGCACCAACTTCGATTTGGAGCAACGTCGGCATTATATGGAGACGATCCTGCGCAGCGTGGGCGCAGGCGTGATCGGACTGGACCGTAGCGGCCGGATCAGCTTGGCCAACGAGGCGGCGCGCGCGCTGCTCAAGCTCGAGGGCGCGCAGATCGTCGGCCGGCGTTACGTCGAAGTGATCCAGGCCGAGCACGTGGACGTGATTCGCATCATGCTGCGCGATCTGGGACGCAGCGGGCAGCAGACGCTCAGCCGCCAGACCGAGATCGCGGTTCACGGTGAGCTCAAGCACCTGCTGGTCAGTGTGACCAATCTTGGAGCCGAGGGCAGCGTGGGCCGCGCCGGAGGCACGGTTGTGGTGTTCGAAGATCTGTCCGAGCTGCTGCGCGCCCAGCGTATGGCCGCCTGGCAGGAGGTTGCGCGGCGTATCGCCCACGAGATCAAGAATCCGCTGACCCCGATCCAGCTCTCGGCCCAACGGCTGCGCAAGCGCTACCTGGAGCGCTTCAGCGCGGACGACGCGGTGTTCGACGAGTGTACGAAGATGATCATCGACCAGGTGGGCGATCTGAAGAACATGGTCAACGAGTTCTCGATGTTCGCGCGCATGGCCGATGCCAAGCCGCAGCTGACCGATTTACGCGAGCTGATCGCCGAGACCCTGGTGCTGCACCAGCAGGCGCACAAGCGCATCGAGTTCCAACAGGAGCACGATCCGCGTTTGCCGTTGGTCCCGGTCGATCCCGACCAGTTGCGGCGCGCGCTGATCAACCTGCTGGACAACGCCGTGGACAGCATCCGCGGCGAGGGAAAAATTGAGATCAGTACCTCGATGCTTGAGGACGGCGGCTCCGTGCGCATCGCGGTCGCGGACGACGGCGCGGGAATTTTGCCGCAGATGGCGGGCAGGCTGTTCGAGCCCTACGCCTCGACCAAGCCCGACGGCACCGGCCTGGGGCTGGCGATCGTCAAGCGGATCGTCGCCGATCACAACGGCTACATCCGCGTACGAAGCAACGAGCCGCGGGGCACGATCGTGCTGATCGAGCTGCCGCTGGGCAAGCAGACGGGAAGGGCGTAGGGCGATGAGTAAACGCGTGTTGGTGGTCGACGACGAGCAACGGATCAGGGAGACCCTGGCCGGCGTGCTGCGCGACGAGGGTTTCGACGTGGTCGTCGCGGCCGACGGCGAGCAGGCGCTGAAGATCGCGGCGGAGAGCGCACCGGACGTGGTGCTGCTCGACATCTGGATGCCCGGCCGCGACGGCATGTCGGTGCTCGAGCAGCTCAAGCGCGAACGGCCCGAGATCGAGGTGATCATGATCAGCGGCCACGGCAACATCGAGACCGCGGTAAAGGCCACCAAACTCGGGGCCTACGACTTCGTGGAGAAGCCGATCTCGCTGCCCGAGATCGTGCTGACCATCGAGCACGTGATCGAGATGCAGCGGCTGAAAATGGAGAACATGCTGCTTCGCGAGCGCTTTGAGCAGCGCTACGAGCTGGTCGGCCGCAGCGCCAAAATCGAGGCGGTCAGCGAACAGATCGAGCTGGTCGCGCCCACCGAGGGCTACGTGCTGATCACCGGCGAGAACGGCACGGGCAAGGAGCTGGTGGCGCGCCAGATCCACATCAGCTCGCGTCGCAGCAGCGGACCGTTCGTCGAGGTCAACTGCGCGGCGATTCCCGAGGAGCTGATCGAGAGCGAGCTGTTCGGCCACGAGAAGGGGTCGTTCACCGGCGCCACGGCGCGCCGCAAGGGCAAGTTCGATATGGCCGACAACGGCACGCTGTTTCTCGACGAGATCGCCGACATGAGCCTCAAAACTCAGGCCAAGGTGTTGCGCATTTTGCAGGAGCAGGTGTTCGAGCGCGTGGGCGGCGTCGAGCCGATCAGCGTCGACGTGCGGATCATCGCCGCGACCAACAAGGACCTGCAGCAGCTGATGGCTCGCAGGCAGTTCCGCGAGGATCTGTACTATCGGCTGAATGTGGTGCCGATCCACGTGCCGCCGTTGCGCGAACGGCTGGAAGACGTCGAGCTGTTCGTCGAGGCCTTCTCCACCGAGTTCGCCGCGCGATCGGCCCTGCCGCTCAAGAGCTTCAAGTCCGAAGCCGTGACCGCGTTGCGAGCGCATTCCTGGCCGGGAAACGTGCGTGAGCTGAAGAACATCGTCGAGCGGCTGCTGATTATGACCCGCGGCGAACAGATCGAGGCGCGCAACGTGCAAGAGGCGCTGAGCGGCGTCAACGCCGTGGGCGGCCTGGGAGCGATGGAGGCTCAGGGATTGCGAGAGGCGCGGGCGATGTTCGAGCGCGAGTATTTGCTGCGCAAACTCAGCGAAAATAATTTCAACGTTACGCACACCGCGGCGGCCATCGGTGTGGAGCGCACGCACCTGCACCGCAAGATCAAGGGCTACGGGATCGAGCTTTCCGCGGAGCGCGCCGGGGGGGGCGACGAGCATGGAGATTAAGCTTCCCCGCGAGCGCACGCGCCGACTGAAGGTCGGAGCGGTGGAGGTCGGCGGCGGCGCTGCGGTCAGCGTGCAGTCGATGACCAACACCTCCACTGCGGACGCGGACGCGACCCTGGCGCAGATCGAGCGCCTAGCAGCGGTCGGCTGCGAGATCGTGCGTTGCTCGGTTCCCGACAACGAGGCGGCGCGCGCTCTTTGCACGATTTGCAAACACAGCCCGCTGCCGCTGGTGGCCGACATCCATTTCGACCACAACCTGGCCCTGGCCGCCCTCGACGCCGGGGTCCAGGGCCTGCGCGTCAATCCCGGGACCCTGGGCGGCGAGCGTCACGTGGCGCAGTTGGCGCGGGCGCTGTGCGTCGCCAACGTGCCGGTGCGCATCGGGATCAACGCGGGCAGCATGGAGCGCTCGTTGGTCGAGAAACACGGCGGCGTGACGCCCGCGGCGATGCTCGAGTCGGCGCTTGGTCAGGCGCGGGCATTTGAGGAGCACGGGGTCACCGCGATCAAGCTTAGCCTCAAGGCCTCCAACGTCGGATTGACCATCGCCGCCTACCGTTTGGCCGCACAAAATTGCGACTATCCGCTGCACGTCGGGGTCACCGAGGCAGGCACCCGTTTCAGCGGCGCGATCCGCAGCGCAGTGGGCATCGGCGTCTTGCTTTTGGAGGGTATCGGGGATACGATCCGTGTTTCTTTAAGCGGAGATCCGCTGCCCGAAGTACGAGCCGGATGGGAAATTCTCAGGGCTGTCGGGCTAAGATCACGAGGAATATCAGTAGTTTCCTGTCCAACATGCGCCAGGGCCGCGGCGGATGTGGCCGCGGTCGCAGAACGGCTCGAGCTTGAGCTTGGCGACCGAACGGAGCCGCTGGAAGTGGCGGTAATGGGCTGCACGGTCAACGGGCCGGGCGAGTGCCGTGAGGCTGATCTGGGCGTTGTGGCGCGTAGCGCCGATAGCTGGCAGCTTTACGTCTCGGGCCGTTTGATCGGCCGGATCGAGTCCGACGATCCGGCGCAGATCGCCCGGCGGATCAACGAAGTAATCGACAGCAGGGACTTCGGAGGGTAGATGCGTTATTCCAAGGCACTGATTCCGACGCTCAAAGAGGACCCGGCCGAGGCCGAGGTCATCAGCCATCGGCTGATGTTGCGCGCGGGAATGATTCGCAAGGTGGCGGCGGGGATCTACGACCTGCTGCCCCTGGGACTGCGCGTGGTGCGCAAGGTCGAGAAGATCATCCGCGAGGAACTCGACGCGGTGGGCTGCATCGAGCTGCTGATGCCAATAGTTCAGCCCGCGGAGCTGTGGCAACAAAGCGGACGCTGGGAACAGTACGGCCCGGAGTTGCTGCGCGTGCGCGACCGGCACGGCCGCGAGTTCTGCCTGGGCCCCACGGCCGAGGAACTGATCACCGAGCTGATCCGCGGCACAGTGCGCTCCTATCGCCAACTGCCGTTGAACCTGTACCAGATTCAGACCAAGTTCCGCGACGAGATCCGCCCGCGCTTCGGCCTGATGCGCGGTCGCGAGTTCTCGATGAAGGACGCCTACAGCTTCGACGCTGACGAGCACGGCGCGGAGCAGAGCTACCTGCGGATGCACCAGGCCTACAACCGGATCTTCGAGCGCTGCGGTCTAAAGTTCCGCGCGGTGGAAGCTGACACCGGGACAATCGGCGGACGTTTCTCTCACGAGTTCATGGTGCTGGCGCGCACCGGCGAGGACGACATTGCGTCATGTGGGAGTTGCGACTACGCGGCCAATACCGAGAAGGCCGAGATCGGCCTTGAAGGCGATACGGTCCACTACTCGGGAGAGCAGCCGCAACTCAAGCGCGTGCCGACCCCGGGCCAACGCACGATCGAGGAGGTGACCGCGTTCCTCGAGGTGGAGCCGCGGCAGTTGATTAAAACGCTGATTATGCAGACCCCGGATGGCCCGTTGGTCGCCTTGGTGCGCGGCGATCACGATCTGGCTGCGGCCAAGCTCAAGCTTGCCCTGGATTGCGAGTGGGTCGAGCTGGCGGACAACGCGACCATCGAGCAGGTCAGCGGTGCGCCCGTGGGTTTTGCCGGACCGCTGAACATGGCGACCAAGGTACGAATCGTGGCGGACAACGCGTTGCGCGGCATGGGCCCGGCGGTGGTCGGCGGCAACGAACAGGATATGCACGTCAGCGGCGTACTGATTGGCCGCGACTTTGAGCCCGATGATTTTTTCGACCTACGCGTGGCCCAGGCCGGCGATCGCTGCCCGCGTTGCGAGGGGACGATGAGCGTGATGCGCGGCATCGAGGTCGGGCACATCTTCAAGCTCGGCGACAAGTACTCGCGGTCGATGAACGCCGCGTTCCTCGACGCCGAGGGCGCGGAGCAGCACTTCGTGATGGGCTGCTACGGCATTGGCGTGGGGCGCACCGCGGCCGCGGCCATCGAGCAGAACCACGACGACAACGGAATCATCTGGCCCGTGCCGTTGGCGCCCTACGAGGCGCTGGTGCTCGCGATCAAGGCCAAAGATCCCGCAATCGCCGAGGCGTGCGAGCGGCTCGAGCGCGAGCTGGAGCAATTGGGCGTCGACGTGCTCTACGACGAGCGCGACGAGCGCCCGGGCGTCAAATTCAAGGACGCGGACCTGCTGGGCATCCCGTTCCGGATCACGGTCGGATCCAAAGGGCTGGCGCGCGGAGTGGTAGAGCTCAAGCGTCGCCACGAGAAAGAATTTACCGAGGTGCCGCTGGACCAGGCCGCACAGCTCGTGGCTCAGGCCGTGGCAGAGGAGAAGCTGTAATGGAGCCGCGCGACAGGTTGTTTGTGGCGCTGGATTTCAACATCATTGACGAGGTGTTGCAGATGGCGCAGACGCTGCGTCAATCAGTGGGCGGCTACAAGGTCGGCCTGGCCGCGTTCACCGCCGGGGGGCCGGACTTGGTGCGCAGGGTGCTGGAAAACGGCCTGCCGGTATTCCTCGACCTGAAGCTGCACGACATCCCCAATACGGTGGCCGGTGCCTCGCGCGAGATCGGCCGCATGGGAGTGGCCTACACCACGGTGCATACCATGGGCGGTGCGCAGATGGTCAAGGCCGCGGCCGAGGGCGCGGCGCAAGGGGCGCAGGAGGCGGGTTTCGCCTCGCCCAAGATTTTGGCGGTGACCGTGCTGACCTCGATGTCGGCCACCGACCTGATGCGCATCGGCATGCTCACTCCCACCGAGCGTGAGGCCGGACTGCTCGCCACGCTGGCCGCCGAGTCAGGTGCTCACGGCGTGGTCTGTTCGGCCTGGGAGGTACGCGACGTGCGGCGCGCGGTCGGTCCCGACATCGAGATAGTCACACCGGGCATCCGTCCGACAGGCGCTGATCAGGGCGATCAGAAACGCGTTGCCACGCCGGCCACGGCGATCAGGCGCGGCACCGACCTGATGGTGGTCGGACGGCCGATCACTCGCGCTGCGGACCCGGCCGCCGCGGCGAACGCGATCGTCGACGAGATCAAGGCCGCCCTAGCCAAACCGGCTGAATGAGCATCCTGGTCGTCGACAACTCGATTCAGGCCACGATTCTCCACCAGGGCGAATGCGTCGCGCGGATTCTACGCAAGGTCGGCTGTGCTTTTCAGGTGGTCTCGGGAATCTACGACCGGCCACAGCTCGATCCTCGACGCTACAGCGGAATTATCATTACTGGTTCGGAGGCCTCGATCAACGAGGACGCCGCGTGGATCACACAGCAGCAGCGGATGATCGAACTGGCCTGCCGCCACACGGTTCCGCTGCTCGGGATCTGCTTTGGGCATCAGCTGATCGCCCGTACGCTGCTGGGCGAGAAGTCGGTCGGAGCGGCGCCGCGCCCCGAGCTGGGTTGGCTGCCGATCGAGGTGCTCGCCGCGGTCGGACCGTTGTGCGGGATCCAGGGCGGGCCGGTGACAATGCTTAGCCACTTTGATCAAGTCATTGACCCCGGCGACCAATTCGAGGTGCTGGCACGCTCCACGCACTGTGCCGTGCACGCCATGCGCCACCGCGAACTGCCGCTGTGGGGCCTGCAGTTCCACCCCGAGATCATGCGTCTCGAGGGACTCAAGCTGCTGGCGATGATCAAGCTGTTTTATCCGCGACAGCGCGTGGAGCCGCGGCTGGTGCGCCGCGCCGATTGCAGTCTGGGGGAGAAGATAATGCGTAACTTCCTCGCGCTGAGGGAGGCCGCGTGAACAGCGGAAGCCTGGACCGTTTTCGTGTAGTGCTGGTCGAGCCCGTTGGCGCGGGAAACGTCGGCTCTGTGGCACGGGCGATGCGCAACTTCGGCTTCGGCAGTCTGACGCTGCTGCGGCCGGTGTGCGACGTGATGGGCGACGAGGCGCGCAAGATGGCCCTGGGCGGCCTGGACCTGATCCGCGACGCCCAGTATCCGCGCGACCTGAGTGAAGCGCTGGGGTCGTACACGGTCACCGCGGCGTTCACGCGGCGCCAAGGGCGCGGCCGCCGTACAACTGAAAACCTGCGCGAGTTCGCCGAGCGCATGGCAAAACTGGGATCGGAGCAGCAGGTCGCGCTGGTCTTCGGCCGCGAGGATCGCGGGCTGACCACAGACGAGACCAACCTCTGTCAGCACCTGGTGATGATTCCGTCCAACCCCGATTACGGTTCGCTGAACCTGGCGCAGTCGGTGGTGGTGACTCTCTACGAGCTGACCCAGTCGCTGGTCGAGCAGCCGTTGCTCAAGGTCCATAAACTCGCCTCGCACCGAGAGGTGCGCGGGATGTACAATGATCTGCACGATGTACTCCAGCGCAGCGGATTTCTGGCCCACGGCAACCCCGAGCGCACGATGACGGCCATCGCCAGGATGATCGGGCGTAGCGAGCCCAGCTCGCGCGAGGTCAAGATCGTGCGCGGAGCCCTGCGCGACCTGCGCTGGTACGTAAGAAAGGTGGCGGCGGGCGAAAAGCCGCCGTTGGACAGCGAAGAGGAGGACTGAGCTTGCGCATCACCTGGATCGGAGCGGCAGGGCTGATTATCGAACACGAGGGCGCCACGCTGTTGATTGACCCTTACATCACCAGACCGGGCAAACTACAGATCGCACTTTGCAAGCTGCGGCCCGATATCCAGCGCATCGAGCGTTTCGTAGCGGGATTGTCCAACGTGCAGGGGATGCTGGTCGGGCACACGCATTTGGACCATGCGCTGGACATCCCCGATCTGCTCGAGCGCATCGACTGCAAGGCGGTTGGCGGGGCCAGCCTGCGAAACCTGCTGCGGGCTGCGGGACTGCCGGACGAGCGCATGTTCTCGATCACAGGGGGCGAGACCCTCGAGCTTGGGCCGTTCAGCGTTCGGCCGCTGGTCAGCCGCCACGGCAAGGCGGTGCTCAACCGCGTGCCGATACCCGGCGAGATCGACGAGCGCTTCAAGCTGCCGGCGCATTTTACCGCCTACAAGCACGGCGAGGTCTGGTCGTTCATGGTCAGCGCCGGCGGCCGTACGCTGTTTCATCAGGGGAGCGCCGACCTGGTCGAGCGATCCCTCGAGGGCTGCTCGGCCGACGCCGTGTTCTGCTGCGTACCCGGCTGGAAGCGTAGGCCGGAGCTGCCGCAGATTTTACTCGAACGCCTCGATCCGCAGATCGTAGTGCCGTTCCATTTTGACGATTTCTCCGGCTTCAAGCTCGAGGGCCCGATCCCCTACGATCAAGTGCGGCGCGTTCCCGGGATGGACCCCGAGGAGTTGATCAGCCGCTTTCGCGAGCTGCGGCCGGAGATCGAGTTTCGCCGTATCGGCATCATGCAACCTTGGGACTGGGGGATGGAACAATAACCGACAACGACCATTACGAGCGGCCGGACCTGGTGCCCGAGGATCGACCGATAGTCGGTCGAGGGTCTGCCCATCGCGGCCGGGCGCGCAGCGCGGTCTATTCGTTGAGCATGCGCATCACGCTCTCGATGCTCGTGTTGGCAGCGATCCCGCTGCTGCTGCTGTGGTACATCGACCAGCAGCGGCTGAGCCTGATCAGCCCCGTGGTACAGACCGAGACCCAGGGCTACGCCGAGCGCACGGCGGCCATCGCCAGCGGCTCGGTGTCGACCTTCGTGCGCCAGGCGGTCGACAGCTGGGCCAAGGATCAGGCCAACGAGCTCAGCGTGTGGCTTAGAACTCATCCGCTGACCGATCCTTCCGACAAGCAGGCCCTCAATGATCTGCGCAGCATGGCCGTGCAACCGTTCTGGGGCGAGGGTATCACCTGGATTTACGATCGTTCGGGTCGCGTGATATTTCATCCGAACAGAAGTCTCGAGGGCAGATCACTGAGCGAACTCGAGGGGGTCTGCACCGGACTCAACGAGGTCGCCCGCGTTGATCTGGAAAGCCCGACCAACGGCGAAATCCGCTGTGAGGGCAAGCCGAACATCCTGGCAGTGGCGCCGGTTGCGAACACCGATTATTTAATGGCGGCGATGCTGCCGCGCCAGTACCTCGACGACGCCCAAGATAATGTGCGCAACAACACTACCCAGTTCCGCGAGGTGATCGAAAGCCGGATGGCCTTCGTGACCAACGACATCCGCCGTCGCGGCACCGCTTACATCTCGGTGGCCTTCGCGCTGATAGCGCTGTTCGCAATTTTACTGGCGCGGACGATAGTCAAGCCGATTCGTCGGCTGACCGATCTGATGACCAGCCCTCACGGCGGGAAGCTGGTGGTCGATCCCAACCTGAAGACGCGCGATGAGATCGGCGAGCTGGCGCGGGCGTTTGAGAAGATGGCCGGTGACTTGGTGCGCTCGCGCGACGAGCTGATGCGGCGCGAGGAGACGATCGCTCGAGCCAACACCGAGATCATGCGGCTTAACCTCGATCTGGAGGCCAAGGTCCAGGAGCGCACCCGCCGGCTGGAGAAAGCGCTGGAAGAGCTCAAGAGCCTGGACAAGTCCAAGGACGACTTCATCAGTCTGGTCTCGCACGAGATGCGCACGCCGTTGACTTCGATTTCGGCCTACACCGAGGCGCTGATCTCCGGCGGCGTGGCCCGGAACTGGGACCAGCAGAAGTCGTTTCTGACGATCATCTTCGACGAGGCCGAACGTCTGACGCGGCTGATCAACGACGTGCTCGACATCAGCCGCATGGAAGCCAAGCGCATGCCGTTTAACTTCAAGGAGATCAACCTCGCCTCGCTGGTTGAGAAGGCGGTGCTCAACAACCGCAAAACCGCAGAGAACAAGAACATCAGTCTTAAGTACAAGATCTCCTACGATCGACCGGAGCTCAGCCAGGTCTACGCCGACTACGACCGGACCATGCAGGTGGTGACCAACCTGCTGTCCAATGCGCTGAAGTACACGCCCGAGGGCGGACGGGTACGCGTCAGCCTGGGCGTCGAGCGCAAGGTCGATCGTCACGGCAAGGCGCGACGAATGTCCAAAGTAACAGTGGCGGACAACGGCATGGGTATCCCCGAGGCCGATAAAGAGCGGGTCTTCGAGAAATTCGGTCAGATCGACAGCGTCGACTACCACCACGAGGGCTCGGGCCTGGGATTGGCGATCGCCCGCTTGATCGTCGAAGAGCACGGCGGGATTCTGGGATTTACCAGCAAGCTTGGAGAGGGAAGCATGTTCTACTTCACGCTTCCGCTGACCAAAGATGACCGACTCGACGGCGAGGGTTGAGCTCGGCCGACCCGAGGGCCGCGCGTTTAGGCGCGATTTGCTGGGACACTTCATCGAGAACATGGCCAAGGCGATCTACCGCGGCGGTCTGATGGCCCAGCACGGCGAGGAGCGCGATGTCGCCGGAACCCGTAAGCGGATCGTCGAACTGCTGGCTGCGACGCGGCCACCGTTGATCCGCTGGCCCGGCGGGCTGTTCGCCGACGGCTACGATTGGCGTTGCGGCGTGGGGCCGCTTGGGTCGCGCAAAACCACGCCCAACCGTTATTGGCGGCGCTACGGACCGCTGCTGGGCGCACGCGATCCGCACACCTTCGGAACACTCGAGTTCGCCGCGCTGTGTCAGCGCGTTGGCGCGGATCCGTACATCAACGTCAACCTGGGCACGGGCACGCCCGAACAGGCCGCGGCCTGGGCCGAGTACTGCACGGGCGACGCCGCAAGCGGGGAGGGCGCGCGCCGTGCGGATCACGGTCATCCCCAGCCCGTGCCGGTCAAGCTCTGGGGCATCGGCAACGAGAGCTACGGCTTCTGGGCCCTGGGGCACAGCGACGCTGAGACCTACGCCCGGCGCTATCTGGAGTTCGTCGAGGCGATGGATGAGGTCGATCACGGCGGGCGCTACGTGGCCGTGGGAGCCGACTTGGACTGGCTGGATTGGAACGTGCGGCTGTTCGAAATCGCGGGGCACAAGCTGGACCTACTCTCGATCCACACCTATCTGCCCTCGTGCAACAAGCCGCAGCACATGCGTTACAGCAACATGGCTACCGGTCGACGGATGCTGGCGATACTCGGCTCGCCCGAGGAGTTCGCCGCGCGCATCGACGCGATCACCGCGCGCATCCGCAGCTCGCTGGGCGATGTGCCGCTGCGCATCGCCCTGGACGAGTGGGGCCTGTGGTGGTGGGTCACTCAGAGCTATCGCGCCGACTGGAAAATGCGTGACGCCGTGGCCCTGGCCGGTACGCTGCACATGCTGGCCGCGCGGCCGCAGGTCGAGCTGGCGACTTACGCGCAGTTCATCAACGTGCTCGGGCTGGTCCGCGCCTGGCCCGGACGCGTGGTGCCGACCGCGGCCTATCACGTGTTTCAGCTCTACGGACGGTCGGCCCGTTCGTTGTTGGTTCCGACCAAAGTCGATGGACCGTGCTTCGACGCGCCGGGGATCGGCGTCAACCAACCGCGCAGCAGCCTGCCCAAACTAATGGCTCTGGCCACTTGCGATGAGCAAGGCGCCACAACGCTGTTTTTAATCAACCGCGATCCGGAAGCTCCGTTGACCGTGGAACTCGCGGGCGAGGCGCTCGAGCTGGGGCAGGGTGCGGTGTTGCTCGGCGGCAACGGACCTCTGGCCGCGAACAGCGCTCGTCAGCCATCGGCGGTCAGGCCGCGGCCGATCGATTGGCGGCCGGGCAATGCAGTGCAGATCCCGCCGTGCTCCATTGCCGTACTCGGGGTCGACGATCCCGAACAGTTCATCAGTTAACCAGTCTTTGAGCCGGGGGCAAGGCCCGCTTGCGTGCCATGCGGGAGCCTAGAAATCGTAACGCAGGTAGAGGTAGGCCAGGTCGCGCTGTCTGACCAGCACGTCGCCGTAAACGCTGTTGGTGTCGATCTCCAACCCGCCGTACTCGGAGTTGCGCGGCCCGCGCATCAGGGTCATGCCCGTGGAGAGCTCGAGGCTGGAGAGGATCGACCACGTGAGTTGTGGCCAGGCCAGCACGCTGCCGTCGTTGAGGTTGACGATCGCGGTGGCGGAAAGTGAGACCAGCGGATGCGGTTGGATGTTCAGCGACGCGGCGGTCAAATAGCGGCCCAGGTTGAAGGTGTAGCCGCGGTTCGCCGCCGCCACGTACCAGGGACGGGACGCGAGTTCGAGATACTTGTCCGGGTCGATCTCGCCCAGGCCGTTGTAGAGCGCCTCGACGCGCAACGAGGGGTTGACCTCGAGATTAAAGGCGTAGGTGTAGCCGAGCATCGCGTTGGCGAACGCGGGAAGATCGTCGTACTCGAAGCTGCCCACGCCGCCGCCGTAGACCAGGCCGTCGCCCGCGGTCCAGGTGAAGTCCAGGCCCGCGCGCCCCTGGCCGTAGATCCAGCCGCCCATCAGGTTGAAGTCGACGTCGCTTGCGCCCAGGCCGAAGCGTCCAGCCAGCGCCGACTGCTCGCAGTCGACCTGTTGGTCGTGCTCGTCGTGCTCCACGGGCGCGGCGAAGATTTCCAGCGAACCGCGTGCGCCTAATCCCACTGACACGTCGAGCATGTCCACGCCGACCTTTTCCTCGCGATCGAGCGATGTGGGCGAGAACGGCGAGGCAATGTCAGTCGGATTCCAGGTCAGGCCCGGACCCCAGGAGACTGTCGATCTGCCGACCTTGATCTGTACCGGGCCCAGGTAGAGCGTGGCGCTTAGCCGGTCGATGCGGTCCTCGAGCTTGAACTTGCGCTCGTCCACCGGCGTGTCCTGCATGTCCAGCAGGCCCGAGCCCGAGGATGATTGACCGAATCCCAGCAGCGCGCTGAGTTCGCCGGCCGCGGCCGCGGTCGCGGCCTGGGTTCGGCCGTGGCGCAGGTCGTAATCGAGCTTGATCGAGTCGCCGCTGAGCGCGCGGGCCTGAGCCACGCACTCGAGTTGCAGCTTGCTCCAGAGGAAGGCCGAAATCCCGGCGCGCAGGCGCAGGGTGTCGTCGAACAAGTAACGTTGGTCGGCCAGCCCGGCCAAACGCAGCGTGTCCCAGGTATCCTGGGCCGAGCCCAGGGCTTTGACATAGCCGAACAGCCGAACCTGAGCATCGGAATTGCGCACCAGGGTCACGGCTCGGGCCGGAGATGCACTGATCACGACGAACAATATCAGCAGCACCAAGCAGGCGCGGCCGCGGATCATTCGCGTCGTTCGTCCTCGATGATCGCGCCGTCGCGCAGGGTGACCAGACGGTGGGAGCGTTCCATCACCATTGGATCGTGGCTGGAGAAGATGAAGGTCGTGCCCTCGTTGCGGTTGAGTTCGGCCATCAGGTCGAGCAGCGAGGCGCCCGTGGCCTGGTCGAGATTGGCGGTGGGCTCGTCGGCCAACACCAGCTCGGGATTGGCGGCAATGGCACGCGCCACGGCCACGCGCTGCTGCTGTCCGCCGGACATGTCGGAGGGACGGCGCTGGATCAGCTCGGCCAGACCCACGCGCTCGAGCAGCTCGCGCGACTTGGCGTGGCGCGTCTCACGCGGGACTCCCTGGAGCAGCATCACGAACTCGACGTTTTCCAAAGCCGAGAGCACGGGAACCAAATTGTAGTACTGGAAGATGAAGCCGATGCTGTGCAGCCGCAGCTTGGACAGTTGCGATTCCTTGAGTCCGGAGAGCTCCTGGCCCGCGACGATCAGCGTGCCGCTGGTGGGCGTGTCCAGGGCGCCGATCAGGTTGAGCAGCGTGGTCTTGCCCGAGCCCGAGGGTCCGGCGATGGCGGTGAACTCGCCGGGTTCGATCGTGAGGTCGATCTCCCTGAGCGCCAGCACGGCGCCGGCTCCGCCGTCGTACTTCTTCTCGACCTTATTACATTGGACTATCGCCATCTGCTCAGCTCCTCAATAGCTCGGCCGGACGGCCGCGGCGGGCTTTAACAGCCGGATAGATGCTTGCCAGCAGCACGATCAACAGCAGCATCGCGTCGGCGACCAGCACGTCGACGACCGTGACGCGGAAAAAGACGATCGCGCTCATCCCCACGTACTCCATGCCCTCGGCCAAATACGAGAGGTCCAGGCCGTGGACGTGGAAGTAGTGGACCGATAGTACGCCGATGGCGTCGCCGATCAGGCAGGCCAGCAGCGCCAGGCTCAGCGATTCGAAGATGATCGAAAAGCTCAGGCCCTGGGGCGGTGTGCCCAGGGCGCGCAGTACGCCGAACTCCCGGCGGCGTTCGAGCACCGCGATCAGCAGCACGTTGATTATGCCGAAGGCCATGGCGATGAAAATCACCAGGTAGAAGATCCACATCATTTTGTCGGAAAACTCGATCATCTGGACGATCATCGGCGACAGCTCGCGCCAGGACTTGATCTCGAGCCCCGCAGCCTCGATGGCCGGACGCAGCTCGTCCACGGTCTGCGCGAGCAGCTCATCTTGCGCGCCGATGATTGCGATTTCGGAGACCTGGCCCGCGAGACTGAACAGCGATTGGGCCTCGGGCAGGGCGATGAACACCGTGCTGTCGTCCAGCTCCGGCGAGTTGGATCGATAGACGCCCTTAATGCGGAAAGCTCCCGAGCCGAAGTCCTCGCTTGCGTCCATGCTCTGCGAGTACAGCACCAGCTTTTTGCCCACGCGGGTGTCGAAACGGCGGACCATCTTGCGGCCGACCAGCATTTTTCCGTGGTCGTCGTACTTGAGGTATTCGCCCTCGAGCTCGCCTTGCGGCCAATCCGAGACCTGTTTTTCGGCAGGGGGGTCGATCCCCACCACCTGGATCGGCCAGCTCTTGTTTGGGCCGACCAGCAGGCCACGGCCGCGCACGCGCTGAGCCGCTTTGAGCTCGGGATGTTGCTCGAGCACGTCCAGCGCCGGCTGCGGATCGAAGCCCACAGTGCTGCCGGCGCGCTCGAACGCGCCCTGGGCCTTGATCTGCATTTGGCCGTTTCCCGAGCGGATCACGTTGTCGACCATCTGATCGAGCCAGGCGTTCATGAAGCCCATGAACCAGATCACGCCGGCCAGCCCGATGGTCATCGCCATCAGCATGATCAGCGAGCGGCGTTTGTTGCGCATGATGTTGCGCGAACCGATCCGTACCCACAGCCCGATGTTCATCAGACGTGCCTCAGCGCTTCGACCGGCTTAAAGCGCGTGACGCGCCAGGCCGGGTAGAGGGCGGAAAGCAACGAGACGATCAGCACCGACGCGCTGCTGATGGCGAAGACCAGCAGCGTGGGCTTGGGATGCATCGATCCGGTCATGCCGTACTGCTGGGCGTATTCGGCCATCTCACCCAGCGGGATGCCCACGTGGCCGAAGTAGGCGGAAATCAATCCGCCGATGATCTGACCCAGCACCAACCCCAGCAGGGTCAGCATGGTCGATTCGATCATCATCATTATTGCCAGCGAGCGGGTGCGCATGCCCATCGCCATCAGTACGCCGAACTCCTTGACGCGCTCGAAGGCGATCATCACAAAGGTGTTCATCACGCCGAAAGCCACGACGATCAGCAGGATCAGGTACATGATCGCGCCCGAGCCCATGTCCAGCGCGATGCCCTGTTTGAGGCCGGGGAGGATCTCGCCCCAATCGCGTACCGTGGCGTCGCTGTATTCATTCCCCTCGGTCGCCAGTCGCGAGAGCATCTCGGCCTTGACCCGGTCGATCTGCTTGTAGTCGTCGAGCAGCAGCGCAACGTTGTGCGCCGCCGGGACTTGACGGTAGCCGTCGGGATCGGCGCTGCTCGGGTCGGGAAGCTGGGCGTAGAGCCAGAACGCGTCCTGCATGCCGCCAAGCTCGATGAACAACTGCACCGAATCCAGCTCGGGCATGCCCGAGGAGATCAGCCCGCAGATAGTGTAACGGCCGGCTGCAATCGAGCCGTCGGCCGCCTGACCGATGAGCACGATCTCGTCGCCGATTTTTGCATCGAGGTTTTGCGCAAGGTCCTTGCCCACCACCGCCTTGTCCTGCTCGCCTGCGGCGAACAGCTCGCCTTCCTTGATCAGCGAACTGATCGTGGTCAGCCGGGCCTCGCGCAACGGATCGATGCCCGTGACTAGGCCGCCGGTGGACTTTTCGCCGTGGCTGACCAGCACTCCGGCCTCGGCCCGCGGCGCAACGGCGATCACGTGATCGATCGATTCGGCCACGGCCAGCACCTTGTCGGGTTCCAGTACGGTCTTCTCGATGGACGGGTCGCTGAGGTATTCGACTTGCTGGACCTGCATGTGTCCGGTGCGCATCCGGCAGGCGTTGTCGATCATGTCGCCGTAGGAGCCGGCCTGCAGCGCCATCATGAACGTCAGTAAGATCGAGGCGAAAGCCACGGAGCTCAGCGTGAGCAGGGTGCGGCGTTTGTTGCGTCCGAGGTTGCGCCAGGCGATCTTGAGCAGCGTGGACATCGGGTCAGCGCGGGAGCTTGATCTGGTTGAGGTCGAATACGCCGGCAGGCATCGGCGTGTCGAAGTCGATGTTGTTGAAAATCAGCGTGGTGCTGTGACCCGGATCGGCGAGGTTGATCATTACCTGTTTCATCGAGACCCAGCGGCCCTGGATTTGGCGGATGTCGACCGAGGTCATGCGTTTGACCAGCGGGCCGTCCTCGTCGTAGAACTCGCCGCGGCGCAGGATGAACGAATCGACGTCGATCCAGCTGAGCACCTTGCCCCAGACGACCGGCGCGTCCTCGTGCGGGATCGATTGAATTTTATAGCAGTCCGCGCCGTCGACCTGCTCGCGGCCCAGCAACATGTGCTCGTAGTCAACGACGATCGAATCGGCGCGCGCCAGATCGTCGTTGGTGAAGTCCGAGCCCATCCACGATTGCAGCATGGCCGAGGGCGGAATTTTGATCACCTTATCCACGCGCGGAACGTACTGCCACATCTGGCGACCCAGCTTGAGGAACGCCGAGCCGTTGTCCTTCTCGGGTTTACTGATCACGATCAAGGCCCTCTCAGTGCCCTGGGTCCAGCAGCGCATCACATAGTTGCGGGTCCAGCGCGGAGTTTCGACCTTCATCAACAGCTCGGAATAGCTCTTCTCGCCGCGCAGCAGATCGTTTGAGCGGCGGATGATCTCCTTGACGTCCAGGTCCTGGGATACAGCGGATTGGATTGCGCCAAGACAGAGAACCAGGACGATTAGGATAGCCGGGAAGGAGCGGTTCATCGATTTCTCCAGAGCGTGAAATACTGATAATCCACACCTGACCGCTGATTGTCAAGGGAAAAGACCGACCGTCGGTCTGTCGGCTGGTTTGCCTTGACTTGCAGCGCAAAAGAGGTCTATGCTCCGAAAGTCCCGGAGGGTATTATCAATTGAGAAAACAAGCATCTTTAGCGATTCTGACCCTGGTTGCGGCCATGGGCTTGGGGTTGGTCGGCTGCGCCTCGGACCCGGATCTATTGTCCAGCGATTTTAAAATACGCGACCAATTTCTCAGTGCTGCGCATCCTGGCGAGCGTTACGAGCGCGGGATCGTCGCCAAGGGCGGCCTGGAGCCGTATCGCGAATGGCAATTGGTGCTCGGCGCGTTGCCCGAGGGGATCAAGGTCGAGGATACCAGCGGCGTGCTCTATGGAACGCCCGGCGAGGCCGAGGGGATCTACCCGTTTCTAGTCAAGGCCCAGGATGCGTCCCACAATCCGGATGTCGACGTATCGGCGATGGTGCTGCAGGTGATTTCACAGGGCTCCGGGCCGTTGTATCGGCGATCGTGCGAGATCGAGACCGACTATTGGGCAGAGCACGCGCCCTCGGGATTATCTTTAAGCAGCGTTGAGGGCGGCGACCGACAATACACTGATTACAATGCGGCGGGACGTCTCAGCGGGCTGTACCTGGCGGCCGCGGCCTGGCGCCGGACAATTATCCAGCAAGACCCGGACCAGGATTCGCAGGGCGCAATCGACGCCCTGTCCACCACCCTTGGCGCGCTGCACGCGCTGCTGCAGATCACCGGCGAGCCCGGGCTGCTGGCCTCGGGGTTCGAGCGCGACTCGATACAGCTTTTATGTTGTGACGACCTGGCCGACCCGGATTGCGACGCTGATTTCCTCTGCGGCGAGGGAGTGCCCGAGGGGCACGCGGGCCAGGGCGATTACGCGGGGTATCACTGGATCGGCGACGCAGGGCGCGATACCTACAGCGCGGTGATCTTCGGCCTGACCGTTGCCTACGACGCGGTACAGAACCAGCCGGGCAAGGAGCGCATTGCCCTGGATATGGCCGCGCTGCTCGACCGCATCTGGCAAGGCAATCTGCGAATTATCGACGTGGACGGCGAGCCGACCAGTCTGGGCAACGTCTCGGGAACCAACCCGGACGAGGATTCGCGCCGCGCACTGGCCGCGTTGGCCTGGCATCGCGCCGCCTGGTACGTCACCGGCGAGCAGCGGTTTGAACAGCGCTACTTCGAGCTGCTCGACGATCGCGACTACCGCCGGATCGTCACCGGCCCGACCGACATCTACAGCGGCTACGACACCGACTTTTCCGAGGCGTTGGACTGCGCGCTGAATCTCTACCTGCTGCTGAGCGTGGAGCAGGACGACGAGCTGCGGCAGATCTACTCCAACACCTTCAACCATTCGTTCTGGACTTCCGAGACCGGCTTTCGCCGCGGCGACGCGGAGCGCAATCCGCTGGCAACGCTGATGATCGTCGATCGACTCGACTACTGGCCTGACGCGCCGCTGTATGCGGGCTGGAGCCAATTGGCGCGCTTCCCCGCAGCACCGCTGGAGAACTTCGCGGTCGATCTTGGCGGCAATGTCGATGTTGACCCGGATATGCCCGGCTGGGCCGCGGACGCGCTGTGGATCGACCAGCGTCCTCCCGCGCAGTTCGCCTGGGCCGACAATCCCTATCTGCTCCAGCGCGGGGCTGACGATGGCCGCAGGTTCAGCGGGGTCGACTTCCAGCTCGCCTACTGGTTGGGACGCTATAGCGGCATGGTGCTCGCGCAGTGGTGAGAATGACACGGTTTGCATTAGCCGCGCTGTGTGCGCTGCTGGCGCTGTGCCTCTGGGCCTGCGAAACGGACGAGGGCTCAGCCGACCCCGACTACCAAGAGCTGATCGCCCTGGGCTCGGCCAACCTTGAGATCGGCGAGCACCAGGACGCATATTGCGCCTTTAGCCAGGCCCTGGACCTGCGTCCGAGCTCGAGCGCGGCGCACTGGGGCATCGCGCTGTCGGACCTGCTGCTGTTCGTGGACGCGGCCGACCTGCTGTACTGCGGCGAGACGTTCGCTGCGGACGAGCAGACGGTGATTGACTTCTGCCGCAACGCCGGCGGCTGCGGCCTGCTCGAATTGCAGGGGCTGTCCTACGATCAGTGCCTGGAGCGCTTCCCGTTGGGGCTGGATCAGGACCAGGCGCTGTGCGTGGCCCAGGCCGCCAATTGCTCCGCGCTCTACGATTGCGTGTCCGAGCTGTTGCCGCCCGATTCCGCGACCTGCGCAGCCGCCTGTTTCAAGCTCGAGTCCTGCGGCGAGTTGCAGCGCGTGCAGATCGATCTCGAGCGTTGCGAGCTGCTGTGCCCGGTGCTCTACAGCGCGAAGCAGATCGACTGCTACATTGCGCTCGAGGGGTGCGAGTCGGGCCGCGAGCAGTGTTTCGCGCAGAGTGCTCCGTGGATTCAGGACTGGTCGCAGGATTTTTACCAGCCGGTGGTCGACGAGCAGCTGGCCTGCCTGGAGCGGGTCGTCGTGGATCCGGCGTTCGAGTTTCGACTCGGTTCGTTCAACTACGAGCTGTTCGATATGCTCTTGCAGGTCAGCCTGGCCGGACGCCACGACCGGGCCGAGGCGCACTTCGTCGCGGCTCAGGCCGAGCTGATCCATGCGCTGCTGACCGCGCTCCCGGCGCTCGACCTGGATTACAACCAGCGCGCCGCCGCGTCGGTCTTTCTCGACCTGCCGCGCGACCTCAACGAGCTTTATCGACAGCTTCCAGCGCTGTACCTGCTGCTGGACTACTTGGTTGACGACCCGCTGCACCAGGGATTTCTTGGATTGGGGCAGGGGGCCAAGCCCGCTGACCTGGCGGCTGTCGCGCCGCTGGTCGCGCAATTCTTCGGCAACCTGGAATCAATGATCGAGCAGGTCGATACGCAGGCGGGCGATCAGTCGGCCGACGCGATTCGCTTTGTGGACTACAACGCCGACGGTGCGTGGAACGATGACGAGCCGCTGCAGATCCAGGGGCTGGGTCAGCTCCAACGTCCGGCAGCCCTGGCCCTGGCCCAGTTGTGCGGCGCGCTGCGCAACAACTTCGCGCACGGCGCGCCCGTTGACGCGGAGCTGCTGCGCGCGTTTCTCGATCAGTGGGGATCGGACACGGCGCTGATGCTGCTGGGGCTGCTGGAACTGAATTATACGGGGCAACTCGACCCCGGCGCGCTGCTACGCGATCCCGGGCAAGACGGCCTGCGGCCGCTGCTGTTTGTGCTGCACGACCTGATCGGCTCGTTGGCCGATTGGGGCGCGCTGTGAGACGCATACTGCTCATTGCGCTGCTCGCAATGCTGCTGGCTGTGCCCGCCGCTATGGCAGAGGACCAGGCGACGCAGCCTGCCGGTTTCGTCGCACGGGTCCAAGCTTTAGGACAAGCTCAGCAGGCATTGTGGGGCCGCACCACCGGGTTGGTCCCGGCCGGGGCGCTGATCGTGGATTTCGATCTGCGCTATGGCGCGGCCCATCGTAAATACGACGCGGATTCCGAGCTGGCGCCGCTGCTCGAGAGCCTGATAGTGCCCGATCCTTTGACCTCCGGCGGCGAGTTCCTGCGCCTGGAGTTCGACACCGAGGGCCAAGGAGCGTTCTACGGCGTGGGACTGGGCTACGCGATCAGCGATTCGCTGCTGGCCTGGACGCGCCTGTCGTTTCAACAGTTACGAATCAAGATCGATCCGACCTTCACCGCGGGCAGCTCAGCGCTTTTAGGCGTGCGCACGTTGGATGATTACTGGCGACTGTGCCAGGGCCTGGGTTGGCCGCGCATGACCCTGGACTATCGCAGCCGCAACTGGGAGCCGGGCGATATGCAGCTGGGCCTGGATTGGAACTGGTTGCGCTCGGACTATTTAAGTTTCGCTGGGCGGCTGGAGCTGACAGCGCCGACCGGACGGCTGGCCGATCCGGACGAGGCGCTGGCCTACGGATTGGGAGCGCAGCTCGACGCGGGCAACGGCAGTTGGGCCCCGGGCGCGGGTCTGGCCATGGACTGGCGGCTCTCCGATCCCCTGCGCTTCATCGGGGGCGCACTGGCTGTCGATTACTCGTACTACCTGCCCGGCGCACGTCGTTACCCGAGCTTCAGCGCGCCGGACCCGACGCTGGCCGCGGCCCTCGAGCAGTACGGAGGCGGGCTGTTCGCCGACTTCTCGGATCTAGACGGCGAATATACGCTCACGCCGGGGCACGCGCTGAGCTATCTGGTCGGACTGGACTGCGATTTAGGCTGGGCCTGGTTGGCTGCGGACTATCGCTTCGACTGGCGCGACGCCCCACAGATCGACTCGGAGCGCGAGCAGTTCGCGCAGTTGACCGAAATGATCGGCGTGTACGCGGAACAGACCCGCGAGTATCTGCAACTATCGGTCGGTACGCGGTTGGCGCGACTGGGCGTACCCTTGGAGATCACGCTGTTTGGGGAAGTGCCGCTCAACGGCCGCAACGCGCCGCGCCTGGATCAGGCATACGGCATTGCCTTGCGGTTGCTTTTACCGCTGTAAATAGTCAGCGATGGTGAGGAATATGGAGCCCTCGACCGGAATTGAACCGGTGACCCCTTCCTTACCAAGGAAGTGCTCTACCCCTGAGCTACGAGGGCCCGACTGGCGCGTATGTTTAACCCAAACGACCTCTGTTTGCAAGTGGTTTGCCCGGTTTGACGAACCGGCCGCCGCTGTTTAACGTCAATGGGTTGTTACGGCCTACAGGCATGAGATGAGCACTACAATCCAGTCATCCGACGCACCGCTGGGAGTCCAGCGCACCGTGCTGCTGGCACGGCCGGCCCAACCCGCATCGCGGCCGCTGAACAACGCCACCAACCGCGTACCGCCGATGGATCTCAAGGCGGCCGAGGCGCTGTTGGCGACGGCGGGCTATCGCCCGTTGCTGGTCGACGGCATGGCGCAGCGTCGCGGCAACCGCGCCATCGTGCGCATGGCCGAGCTGACGAGGCCCGCGTGGGCTCTGCTCTCGATGCTCGAGTTTCAGCAGAACGATTTACCGGCACTGGACAAACTGACCCGCGACCTGGCGCGTCTGGGGTGCAAGGTATTGCTCGCCGGACACTACCCCAGCTTTGCGCCCCAGGCCGCACTCGATCAACTGTCGGCGGCAAACGGCGTGCTGCGCGGCGAGCCCGAGCAGGCGCTGCTCGAAGTGATCGGCGCAGACGCGCTCTCGACCGAGCCGATTGCCGGTCTGGTCACTCGCGAAAATCCGCAGGCCGAAATCCGCATCGTGCCCAAGCTCGACGCGCTGCCCGATCCGCTGTGGGCACCGCGCGACGTGCTGCGTTACTTTCAGCGCTACCCGCTGCTGCGTGCGATTCGGCCGCGCTGGGGCTCGATCATGGCCAGCCGCGGCTGCCCGCGAGGCTGCACGTTCTGCTCGCCGTTTTCGCGGGTGAGCTTCGGCGCGGACCATCGGCGTTACGATCCGGCGCGGGTCGAGTCGCAGGCGCGTAACCTGGCGCGAGTCGGCGCCAACATGCTCAGCTTTGAGGACGACGCGTTCACCACCAACCGCCAATGGACCCTCGATGTCTATCGCAGGCTGCGGCCGCTGGGCTTGGGATTCATCCATCACGCCCGTGCCGACGAGCTGGACTACGAGCTGATGCAGCGCATGCGCGAGGCTGGCGGGATACTACTCAAGGTCGGCGTGGAGAGCGGCTCGCCGCGCGTGATTGAGAGCATGGGCAAGGCTGCCAACGGCGAGGAGTGGGTCGCCGACGTCCAGCGGCTGGGACAAGATTGCGAGCGACTGGGCATCGGCCTGTGCGCGATGTTCATTGTCGGTTGCCCCGGCGAGACCGAGCAGGATCTCGAACAAAGCCTGGCGCTGGCGCGGCACATCAAACCCGAGTTGCTGCAGATCCACTTCTTCACCGCCTACCCGGGCAGCGCGGAATACGAACGGATGAGCGCCGACCAACGTCCCGAGCCATCGGCCCTGCACCACTACGCGCCAGGACAAGGCGGGGACGAGATCGCGGCTCGTGTATCGCGCATGGCCCGCGGGTTCTTCCTCAGACCAAGCTTCGTGTTGCGGCATCTGCGCAGGCACGTCGGGTTCTACCTGCGCAATCCCGGAACCGCCTGGGGCCTGCTGCGCGGCTTTCTCGGGTTGGGGAGTTGAGCATGGCGATTGTGCGTCACAGCGTATCGCTCGACCGACGCGAACAAGCAACCGCGCTCGCCGCGCTCGCCATCAGCCGCGCGCGCGACTGCGACGATCAACGACGATTCGCCGAGCAGTTCGAGCTGTGCTCGGACCTGCACAACCTGACGCTGTACTCCTCGGCCACGGCAGCGTTCTATCACGCCATCGACGCCGCGGGATGGGAACCCGGCGAAGTGCTGCTGCCCGAGTACGAATTTCACTCCGTGCCCCAGGCGATCGAGCTGGCGGGCCATCGCCCGGTGTACGCGCCGGTTGATCCGACAACCTTTTTGCTCGACCTGGAGCGCCTGGAGCAACACATCGGCCCCGCGACCCGTGCGGTGCTCTATTTGCATACTTTCGGACTGGCGCGCGACCTGACGCCGCTGCGCGAGTTGTGCGATCGCCGCGGCCTGGCGCTGATCGAAGACTGCGCCCATGCGGCCGGAGCGCGTCCCGGCAACGGCTGGGCCGGACGCTGGGGCGACATCTCGATCTTCAGCTTCGGCGACGGCAAGTCGCTGGTCTGCCTCGGCGGCGGACTGGTCGCGGTGCGCGATGAGCAGCTGCACCAACGGCTGGCGCAACGCGTCTCGCAATTCACTGCCGAGCCGCGAACAGCACAGATCAAACGGACGGTCGCCGGCCTGGCCAAGGCCGCGCTGACCACACGGACCGGTTTTGGCCTAATAGCATACCCGGCACTGCGCCTGGGGTTGGGACGGTTGGCCACGAGCCTGACCACCAACCCGCTTAGGCCGCTCGAGGCCGCGCCTCAGGCCTGGTTGCGGAGCTTCCCGTGCGGCGGTGCGCGTCTGGGGCTGGAGCAGCTATCAAGGCTCGATGAACTCAATGCCCGGCGTCGGGCCAACGCTGCGATGCTTGACCAGGTGCTGCGCGAATGCCCCGCCGTCGAGCTGCCGATCGAGCCTCCGGGCGCGGACCATACCTACCTGTGCTACGCAATTAAAGTTGGCGATGCGCAGCGACTGGCGCGCGGCCTGATCCGGCGCGGGATCGACGTGCGACCCGATTACATGAGCTGCCTGAACTCGCAATCAGCGCTGGCCGACCACCGTGGCCGCGTGCTCTACCTGCCCAACCATCCCAACATCGAGCCGGACGATGCCTGCCGTGCGGCCCGGAGTGTAATCGAGCTGCTTTGACAGCAGGCCGGTTTGTTCCGATTATTTATCAATGACTGCGTTGCGTCGCTTGATCGCCGCCTTTGAGGCGCTGCTGCTGATCGTGCTGATCCTGGTCGGCGTGGGAATGCGTTTTGATATAGCGGGCAAGTCGATCGACTTCGACGCCGGGCTGTTCGCCTACTCGGCCCAGCGCGTGGCCAACGACCCGACCGGCGCGACGAGCTACACCGACTACTTCGACAACATGCCGCCGCTGATCTACTCGATCTACCGCGCGAGCTTCGCGCTGCTGGGCCAGAACGCGCGCGCGATCCACATGACCTCGCTGTTGCCCGACCTGCTGATCATCCTGCTGATCGTGCTGCTTGGCCATGCCTGGGTCTCGTGGCGCAGCGGGCTGTGGGCCGCAGCGTTCTACGCGCTGTCGTACGTGCCGCTACGCATGTCGCACTTCGGCCAGGCCGAGAACGCGGCCATGGCCGCGGTGCTGATCGGCCTGCTGGTCTACACCCGCGCCCTGACCAAGGACCCGGAGCGCAGGCTGTGGTGGCTGATGCTCGCCGGCGCGTGCATCGGTGTGGGCTCGATGATCAAGCAGCCGGCAGTGTTCTTCCTGGTGGCGATCGCCGCGCACCTGACGCTGATCCATCTGCGCAACGTCCGCATGCTCTCGCGCGCTGCACTGCACTTTGGCTGGGTGCTGGCCGGATTCGGCGGCTTTCTATTGCTGATCGGATTGGCGCTGACCTGGCGCGGAATCCTGGTCGAAGCGGTAAACGCCTGCTTCTGGTTCCCGATCCACAACCAGGGGATCTACGGCATGAGCGGCGAGGTGAAGTGGCGCGAGTTCCTTGAGAAGGCGGTGAGCCTACTGCCGTTTTGGGGAGTGCTCGGGGCTGCGGGATTATTGCGCGCGGCGATCAAGCGCGAGAGCGGGTTGCTGCTGGCCGCGCTGAGCCTGCTGTTCGTGATTCTGTTTTGGCTTTGGACCGGCGACTTCTTTCAGCACTACACGCTCTACGCCCTGCCGATCGTGGCGCTGCTGGCCGGATCGGCGGTCGATTATGCGCTGACCGCGAAACGCGGTTGGTGGATGCGACTGCTGGTCGCCCTGGCGTTGGTGGGCATGATCTCGTATCAGTACGGGATCATCCGCCGCGCGCGTTACGGATACGGCGAGCTGTACGACGAGCGCACGGGCATCCTCAACTACTACTACAACCACGACAACTCGTTGCAGTACCAGCTCGAAATCGCGCGCTGCCTGGAAAACCAGCTCGAGCCGCACGACCTGCTGTTGAGCACCACGCCGACCTACAATTTCCTGATCGATCGCGAGAACCATTACTCGCAGTATTACATCGCGCCGCTGACCCGCACCGCATCGTCCAACTTCCGCGACATGGATCGCTACCTGGATCAGAGCAAAATCGCCGTGGTCGAGCTCAGCCGCAAAGGGCAGCTGCCAGAGCACATCGGCGATCGGCTCGATCAGAGCTGGGATCATGTGCGCTGTATCACCGCGCGCGGGTCGCCCGACTCGGTGCTGGTCTATCGCAACCCGAATCCGCGAAAAATCGCGCGGTAGCACAATTGTAGGATAGATAATTGTGGTGCCGGAGGAGGGATTCGAACCCTCACAGGCACAAGGCCCGGGGGATTTTGAGTCCCCTGCGTCTACCAGCTCCGCCACTCCGGCACATAGCCTGGACTACAAAGGCGCGGCCGGAGCTGCCGCGCCGTTAAAACCTGATTTGGTGGAGCTGAGGAGAGTCGAACTCCCGACCTCTTGAATGCCATTCAAGCGCTCTTCCAACTGAGCTACAGCCCCACGGCGCTTTCAGGAGGCAGAAATATAGGCGGAGCGGGGCTTGCAGTCAAGTCCGAATTCGGGCCGATCAGCGCCCGCTGATTTTCTCCACCAGCTCGCGGGCGTTGGCTGTCAGGTCGTGCGAGCGGACGTAGAGATCCGAGCCGACCAGCAGCAGGTGATCAAGGCCGTAGGCCTCGAGCTTGGCCGGGACGTTATCCAGGCGCACTCCGCCCGCCGGGCCGGGCATGCTCGGACGCTTGTCGCCAAGGGGCGCCGAGCAGGCCGCAGCGATCTGCATGCAAGTCTGCTTTGATAATCCGAAGCGGCCGTCAAAGCTGGGGAAGATCGAGACGTCGGCCCCGGCCAGTCGGAACAGCGTACCCAGCAGCACGCCCGGGGCGATGCCGTGCTGCGGCGGGTTGACGAACGAGCCGCTGAGTCCGGGGTGAGCGATCAGCGGCAGCCGCAGTTCGCGGTCCGTTGCCAGGGCGCGCAGCCAATCAAGTCCGAGGATCATCGGTGCGAGAACCAGACCGCGCGCGCCGAGCTGCTTCGCGCGATGGGCGCGTTGGATCAGTCTGTCGCAGGGCGCGATCAAGTTGGCTGCGTACAGCGCGTTGCCGCCGGTCTGCGCGTTGGCCTCCGCCACCGCCGCGGCGCAGCGCTCGACCCGTTCCTCGAACGGACAGAAGCGTTGGTCGGCCAAGCCGTGGTCGTCCTTAATCAGATCGATTCCGCCCAGGGCGAATTGGTGGGCGTAGTCCGCGAGCTGGGAGGGGCTGCGCCCCATGGGCTTGAGCACCGCGGCGAGTAGCGGCCGGTCGTGCACGTTGACCAGCTCGCGCAGGCCGGTCACCCCGAAACGCGGACCGGGAAGCGCATCGAGCATTGATTGCGGCAGCTCGAGCTCCACAACCCTGATCCCCGATTGCAGCGAGATGTTGCCGAACAGCACGTTGAGCAACTGCGGCAGGTTATGGTCCGCGATCTGCGCGGGGTAGCTGATAAGCGCGTCGGTGGTCGAATCGTCGATAGTGGTCAGGCGCTGGATGCGACCGACGATCTGTTGTTGAATCGCATGGTCCGCGGCCAACTGCGGCACGACCTCCACGGTTTGCTCCAGGCAGATCTGCTCGGCGATGCGCTGGGCGTCGTCGGCTGCCGCCTGTAGGCGGTATCTGACCTGAAACCGTTCGGATGCTTGCATGACGTCGCGTACGATGGGGTGATCGAGCGGCATTGTACTGTTCGCAACGGGCTGACCACAAGCCTGGATTGACTTGCAAAGCCCACAGATGTGCATAATGCCTGCAATGCACGAATTGCCGGTGGTCCGCAGCATTTTCGAAATCGTGATTGAGCACGCACGGGTCAACAGCGCGGTTCGCGTGGTGAAAATCAACCTGCGGATCGGCGCGTTGACAGACTTGGTCGACCAGTGGGTCGAACGCTACTTCGAGATGCTCGCCCAGGGGAGCATCGCCCAAGGAGCAAAAATCGAGATCGAGCGGCCGCCGGGCCTGATGCGCTGCCGTCAGTGTGATGCGCAGTGGAACTACGACCGACAGAGCATCGGCGCGCCGTGCCCGCAGTGCGGCAGCCGCGAATCCGCGATCGTCACCGGCCGCGAGTACACCGTGGAATCGATCGCCATTGAATAGGGAGCAGCGGTGACGGTAAAAGTAATCGATTTGCGTGAGCCGATCCTCAAGCAGAACGTCGCGGACGCGCAGCAGCTCGCCGCGCGCTTCGCCCGGTCCGGAGTCTTCGTGCTCAACCTGATGTCCTCGCCCGGTGCGGGCAAGACCAGCCTGGTGGTCCAGACGCTCAAGCGCCTGCCCGCGCAGATCCGCACCGCGGTGATCGAGGGCGACGTCACCTCGAAGATCGACGCCGAACGCGTAGAGGCCGCCGGCGGACGAGCGCTGCAAATCAACACCCACGGCGCGTGCCACCTCGACGCCGCGATGCTCGGTCGTGCGGTGGACCAACTCGAATTGGACGAGCTTGACCTGCTGATCGTCGAGAACGTGGGCAACCTGGTCTGTCCCGCCGAGTTCCAACTTGGCGAGAACTGCCGCGGCATGGTGCTCTCCGTGGCCGAGGGACACGACAAGCCGCTGAAGTATCCGCTGATGTTCACCCAGACCGAAGTGCTGGCACTGAACAAAATCGACCTGCTGCCCTACACCGACTTCGACGTGAGCGCCTGCCGCGAGGCGGTGCTCGCGCTCAATCCCAAGATGGAGATTTTCGAGCTGAGCTGCCGCAAGCAGCAGGGGCTCGAACTCTGGATCGAGTGGTTGACGCAGCGCATCAAGAGCGCGTCATGAGCCCCGGGCGCAACGATCGATTGCTCGAGCATCTGAGCATCGCGCCGGTGCGCTTCGCTGCCTGCGAGGAGATGGACCGCATTCTCGATATCTACCTCGAGCCCGGAGACGCCGAGCTGCTGCTGAGCCTGGGGCACATGCCGGTGCTCCACGGCGCGCGCTCGATCGCCCGCCGGGCGGGAGTCGAGGTCGAGCACGCTACGCAACGTTTGGCCCAGCTGGCGGAGCGCGGGGTGATCGCGCGCGCGCGGCTGCTGGGTCGCAATCTGTACGCGCTGCTGCCCTTGATGCCCGGATTTTTCGAGTTCACATTTATGAAGGACGACAACTATCCGCCCGAGGTCAAGCGCGAGCTGCAGCAACTGTGGTCGCGCTACAAACGCGAGCACCTCACGCCGGAGTTGATCGGCCAGGCCACGCTGCCCCAACGCGTGGTGCCGGTCCAGCAATCCATCGCCCCGCAACAAAAGATTCTCACCCGCGACCACGTCGAGCGCATCGTGGAGGGCGCCTGGAAAATCTCATTGGGCAACTGCGCCTGTCGCGTCGCCGAGCACAACTGCGAGATGCCGATTGAGACCTGCCTGTCGATCAACTCCTTTGCCGTGCTGATGATCCAGAACGGCTTTGCGCGACAGATCTCCGCAGGCCAGGCGCGCGAGGTGCTGCACCAGGCGGCGCAGGCCGGGTTGGTGCACGCCGCGCTGAACTGCGACAGCCACAGCCTGATTCTCTGCAACTGCTGCGGCTGCTGCTGCGTGACGCTCGGGGCGCTGGCGAAGATGGGTCGCGAACGCGGTATGGTGCCCTCGAGTATGGTGGCGCAGATCGAGTTGGAACGCTGCGAGGATTGCGGCATTTGCGCACAGCGTTGTTGGGTCGATGCGATCAGCATGGACGAGCAGGGAGTGCGACAGGTCGATGCGGATCGCTGCATTGGCTGCGGAGTTTGCGCCATTGGTTGCGAGCAGGGCGCATTGAGCATGGTCCCGCGACCGGGCTATGCCGATGACACGCCGCGCAGCGGAATCCGGCTTTTAAAACGCATGACCGACGAGCGCGGGATGAGCTCGCGACTGATGAAAGCCATGCTGCGCGAACTTTAGCTGCCGCTGTTGAGGTTTTTTACTTAGTCGGACGGCACAACGGTGCTAGTATATTTCATCGATTTAATCCGCCGGAGCGTGCAATGAGCAGTGATTCGTACGACAAAGATGCTCTAACCAAGGCGCTGGCGGAGCATGCGCAATCCAGCGGGCTGACAAAGAACGGCGTCAAATCCGGACAGCTCGTGCTGCTGCACGATCTTACAATTTTAGTCAGCTCGGCCACGGACCTGCGAATCGTGCTCCAGCGCGCGTTGCAGGGAGCGGTGCATCTCACCGACGCCGAGGCCGGCAGCATTCTGCTGCGCGACGAGAACACCGACGAACTGGTGTTTGTCGAGGAGGTCGGCCCGGTCGGCGTGATCGGTATGCGTCTTAAGCCCGGCGAGGGAATCACCGGGATCGTGGTCGAACGCGGCATCCCCGAGATCGTCGACAACACCACCGAGGACGACCGCCACTCGCGCAAGGTATCGCGCCAGACCGGGTACCCCACGCGCAACCTGCTGGCCGTGCCCCTGCGCGCCCACCGCAACATTTTCGGCGCGATCGAGGTGATCAACAAGAACGAGGGCAGTTTCACTCAGACCGACGTCTACCTGCTGCAGGCCCTGGCCAGCACCATCGCCATCGCCGTGCAGAACGCCCGGCTCTACTCGAGCCTGGAGCAGATCGTACAGCAGAGCATCGACGCCCTGATCCAGACCATCGACTTCCGCGACCGCTACACCGGGGCCCATACCCGACGCGTGACCTACTACGCCTCGATCTACGCCAAGCAGCTCGGGCTGCCGCGGCAGTCGTTCGAGGATATGACCATGGCCGCGGTGCTGCACGACATCGGCAAGCTCGGTGTGGCCGACAAAATATTAGGCAAGCGGGCCACGCTGACCCCGGAAGAATACGAGGTGATGAAGACCCACTGCGTATACGGCGAACGGATCCTCAGCCGCATCGACCGTTTCAAACGCTCGCTGCCCGGGGTCCGCAGCCACCACGAGCAGTGGAACGGGCGCGGCTATCCCGACGGACTGTCCGGTACCCAGATCCCGCTGATCGCGCGGATCATCTCGGTGGCCGATACCTTCGACGCGATGACCACCACGCGGCCCTACCGCATGGGCAAGTCGACCCACGAGGCGGCGGACGAGCTAAAGAAGCTTGCGGGCAACCAGCTGGACCCGCGGCTGGTCGGCACGTTCATCCATTGTTTGAAAAGCGGCGACATCCGGGTCAATCGCGGCGACTACTGGGTGCCCGAGGCAATGGAAGTCCTGACCTCGATTCCGCCGATGCCTTTCGACTTTCTTTAATCCAAAATACAACCCGAGAACAACCAGTCAGGCGTAGGGTGCGCGGCAATGGTCGCTGATAGAAAACGGCCCGCGCGTTATACAACACGCGGGCCGCTACAATTCAGGATTCGGATCAGTGCAGTCGGACGGTTAGTTTGACGTTGCCGACCTTGAGCACGTCCATGTGAGCCAGCTTCGATTTCTTGATCTTCTTGCCGTTGACGAACGTTCCGTTGCGCGAGCCCAGGTCCTTGATCATGCAAGTGCCCTTGTCAAAGTAGATCCGCGCGTGCTTGCGTTCGATGCTCTTCTCGTCGATCAGTACGTCGCAGCGGATGTCGCTGCCGATCAGGGTCACGTCGTCCTCGATGGGGAACGCGGTCTCCTGACCACCGGGCTCGACCAGCACCAAGGCCGATCCACTGACAACGGCAGCGGGCTTACTGCCGAAGAACTCGTTGTCAAGATCGTCCCAGCCGCCCGGGGCCGGGGAGGCGGGCTTTTCAGCGGGCGCGGGCTCGGCGGGCAGTTCCTGCTTGAGCTGCTCGGCCGCCTCGGAGACCACTTGGTTTAACTCGATCGGCTCGGGCTCCGGCTCGGGATCGGGCTGCGGTTCCGGCTCGGGCCACATATCTTTGGCCGGCTGCTGCCGCTCGGGCTCTATCGGAGCGTTGGAGATTTCGTCGAACATCGCGTCGATGTCGCGCTGGTCCACCTCGTGCCGCGGATCGTCGATGTCCAGGGGGATCGGGTTGGGCTCCGGAGGGAGCTCGATGTCCGAGACGTCGACCGTGATGTCGAACAGTTTGAGCTGCTCGTCGATGCGCGCGATCTGCTGCTTGAGGTGATCGATCTCGCGTTCGATGTCAGCGCGTTTTTCCTTGAGGGCCTGCTCGTCGAACTCGCCGAGCTCGAAGCGGAAGTCCAGCTCGTCCAGGGCGTCCTGCGGCTTGTTCAGCCGGTCGGTCAGCTCGTCGCGCGAGGCGATCAGCGCTTCCTTTTTCTGCTCGATGCGCTCTTTGAGCGGGTCGAGCTGCTCATCGATCTCGCGCAGCTGCACGCTGTAGTCGGTTAGGACCTTGGTATAGATGTGCTCTTTGACCTCGCCCTTGCGTTGCTCCATCTTGCGGATGCGATCAGCGATCTGGGCCTTTTGTTCGTTGAGCTCGCTCCAGCGGTCGAACAGCTCCCGGTCGATTGCAGTGTTTGTTTCCTCGGACATCGTATGACCCCTATCTGAGGTGGGACAGGAGGGGCTTGCCCTCCATATATTGCGGAATTTCCAAAGAGAAGAAATCTAACGCCGTAGGTGCAAAATCGTATATGTGTACAGTTTCGTAGTCAATGGGGGTCGAGGAGAAGAACACGCCCTGGGTGATCGGCGGATCGAACGAGCAGTGGTCGCCGGACCACTTGCGGTCGTTGATCTGCAGCACATCCTGGGGAATTCCGCCCAACGCCGTTTGCCAGCTCACGCGATAGCCGGGCATGAATCCGACCAGCATATCCGGCGACGCCTCGTAAAACGGCCCGGAGTAGACGTCCTGGCGACGGTAGACGTTGCGCACCACGCGCTCGCCGGTTTGCGGATCGACCAGCAGCTCGAGTTTCTCGACCAACTCGTTTTGCAGCCCCTCGTACTGCTCCTCGGACACGATCCCCTGGGGCTCGCGTCCGCTTAAATTGACGAACAACATGCCCAGGCCCAGGGCGTAGGCACGCGTGCGCGACCAGTCGACGTTGGGCCAGAACTCGCCCTGGCCGAAGAGGTCCTCGAGGTTGCGGTCGCGCACCTCGTCCTGCGGCACCAGTGTCATGAAGCCGTTGCGCACCAGCCAGGTGTTGATGTTGACCGCCTTGTTGAACGGATGGAACCCATGGTCCGAGAGCACCAGCAGGCGGTCGCCCTCCCGCATCTTGCTCATCACCTCGCCGACGAAGCGGTCGACCTCGATGTAGACCCGCTGGATCGAGTCGCCCCACTGCACGGCCAACTGCGCGTCGTAGGCCGGGGACTCGGGGTCGAGGAAACGCCAGCACATGTGCCCCACGCGGTCGGTGACCATGAACGGGAAGATGATCAGCCGCCAGTCGTCCTTGCCAAACTCGTTGAGGAAGATCTTTTTGCGCGCCTCGTAGGTGAACATCAAGTCTTCGAAGAACTGCTGCTCGTCCACACGATTTTCATTGAGCGACCAGGTGTCCACGGCCCAGCCCAGGGTCTTATAAACGCCGACTTCCGCGGCCAGCTGAGCGCTGAAGTTTTTGGGATACGAGTATTCGACGGTGAACGGCATGGCCCGCGGATCGAAATTGATCGGCGAGAGGTAGAGGCGGAAGTTCGGCGCGGTCTCCAACAAACACAGCCGAGCCACGCCGTGGATTTTAATCAGCGGGTTGGAGCAAAAGCTGATATCGACCCAGTCGCTCCACTGGCCGGGCTCGAGCTCGAACTGCTGTTGTTGAATCGAAACGCGCACCCGGTTGCCCGGCTCGTCGATCCAACCCTCGATGGTTGCCTTGAGATCGGGCTTTTGCGGCAGCGGGCTGGCCACGTCGCTGGGTCCGAAGATCGGCGCAACGAAGTGCCCGTCGGTAGGCCGCACCGTGACCAGCTTGCCGCCCATCTCGGTGTCGGTCTGGTCGAACTCCTCGGTGGAATAGATCGAGAACGTGCCGTTGGTCTGGCGCACGTCGGGCACGCCCAGCCCCGCGGTCATTCGGCCGTGCTCGCCCATCTGCTCCGCGGGAAGCGAGGCCGGCATCTGCAACGCCACGGTGTCAATTCCGGCCTGGGCCGTGAGCACCCAAAACGGCGTGCCCTGGCGGCCGCGCTCCGGGGACGGCAGCTCGTTGGGCAGCCAGGCCTGCACCAGTACGTAGCCGATCGCCGAGGGCAGCAGGGCCAACGCCAGCAGCACGAACAGCGCCCGCGTCCAGCGCCTGCGGCCGTCGGATCGTTTGCGCAGCAGCAATGCGGCGGCTGCCAGCCCGATCAGCGTGAACAGCCCGAGGATCCCCAGGGCAATGCCCGATTTGGGCACGGCCATGGTTCCGGGTTTGGTCATTGCGAACTCGGGATAGTAGGTGCCGGGGATGCGGTTGAGAAAATCGAAAATGTTGGTGTACCCGGGGTTGGCCCCCACGGAGAAGCAGGACCAGGCCACGGGCGACTGCGCCGGATTGGTGGTTTCCAGTCGGCGGTAGGAGCCGCGGTCGGCCAATACCTTGAGGTTGGGCAGGTCGCCCTGATCGATGTATTGCTCGACCAGGTGCGGGTCCATACCGTCGAACCCGAGGATGATCAGGCGGCTGCTATCGTCCGCAGCCACGCATACTGACGCGCAGGCGAAAATCAACAGAATGCTCAAGGCTGCCAATGCTCTGCTGTTCATATCCCTCTTCAGTAGTCTACGCGGACCAGAGCCAGCCCCTGGGGCGGCGCCGTGGGTCCGGCCTTGGTGCGGTCGCGCCCCTGGAGCACCTGTTTTACCCAATCGGGTTGCTGCTTGCCAGTGCCGACCATGACCAAGCTGCCGACGATGTTGCGCACCATGTGCTTGAGAAAGCCGGCACCCAGGACCTCGATCAACAGCAGCTCACCCTGGTTTTGCAGCGTAATCTCGATCACCGTGCGCTCGCTGGTGCGCGCGCAGGAGTCAGCGGCCTTGAACGCGTTGAAGTCGTGTTTGCCAACCAGGTGCCGGGCAGCGTTGCGCATCGCCTCTGAATCGAGCTGCTCGCGCACGTGCCAGCTGATGGCTCCCAGCAACGGCGAGTGGTCGTAGCGGTTGAGGATCGTGTAGCGGTAGAGCTTGGAGCGTGCAGAAAGTTGGGCGTCGAACGCGGCGTCGACGGGCTCGAGACCGATCATCGAGATGCGCTGGTCGGCCAGCCCGTTGAATCCGTGACGCAGTTTGCGCGCCTCGAACGGGGTCTTGAAGTCGAAGTGGATCACTTGCGCCAGGGCGTGGACCCCGGCGTCGGTGCGGCCCGAGGCCGTGACGCGCACCGGCCCGCGGTTGAGCACGCCCAGGGCGCGTTCGACCTCGTGCTGAATGCTCTTGCCGTTGGTTTGGACCTGCCAGCCCACGAACCCGCGGCCGTCGTATTCCAGTGTGGCTTTGTAGCGTTGAGTCAAATTAGAACTGGAACATCAGTCCGCCGGAGACGAACCAATGCGTCAGGTCGTTTCCTTTGCCTTGCTCCTGATTCTTGCCGAAGTCGTCCAGCGCCGCGTAGCGCCCCTCGATTACGAAGTAGACGTCGTTGATGCCCCAGTCGCCCTCGAGATTGTCGGCCGCGCGCCGATCCAGCGGATCCATCAGGAACTGAACCCCGGCCACGCCGTGCCAGCCGTAGACCCCGCCGTCGGTGCGGTCGCCGCCCTCGATCCGTTCTTCGTAGTAGAACGCGCCGTCGCCGCCCGCGCCGATGTAGGGCACGACCACCTGCTCGTGAGCAAAGTCGAAGCGATAGAGCAGACCCAGGGATGCCGGTGCGAAGTGCAGCCGGTAGTCCTCGCCGGTCTTATTGCCGCTGGGATCAACGCCGGTCCCGCGATCATTGGCGTATCCAGCCTCGCCGATTACCTCCAGGTGGTGTACCAGCTTGTAGCCAAACGACAGGCCGTAGGCCATCAGCGGCTCCTCGCCGTAGATATCCTTGAACTCGTCGGCAATGATGAACATCGCGCCGACGCGCAGTCCCAGGGTGAAATGTTGGGACGATTCGCTCAGCTCGTAATCGAGCTGTTGCGCCAGGGCAGGGCTGGAGATCAGCGCGGCGAGTACGATCAGTGCCAGTGCCGCTCTTCTCATGAGATCCTCCGATAGGAAAATCTGCGCGCCGCGAGCATCGCGGTTAAAAGGATAAGCAAAATTACCAACAGCAGCGGACGCATCGTGATCCAGGCCAGGCCCACCAGCGGTTGGAGCAGCGAACGAGCGGCCATGCGCAACGCGGCCGAGCCGGAGATTAAGGCGGCGGCCGTGGGGCCGTGCTGGGCGTAAAGCCGGATCAGTGCGCGTCCGGCCGCGCTGGGCCTGAGCACACGCTCGCGGAACTGCCTGAGCACCACTACCTGGGCCGAGTCGTAATCGCCGAACGCGGCGGTTGCCACGAAGCAGTCGCCGTTCTCGCCGCTGAGACCGGACATCCCGCTGACCGTTACCGGCTTGCCCGAGACCTCGTTGCTCAGTTCGCTTTCCTCTCCGAAATCGTCGACCACGGTGATGCGCACGTAGTAGGTGATGTCGTTCTCTAGTCCCTCGAGGTTGTATTCGCTGCCGACCGCAGCCTCGATCGGCGAGTCGCCGCCGTTGGCGCCGGTGCCCGTAAAGTCGCCGGGACTGGTGCCGTAGTAGATGTTGGTGTAGTTCAGATCGCGGTCGTCGTGCTCTTCCCAGCGCAGGAACAAGCGTGCGTCGCCGGCCTCGGCCGAGAGCCCGAGCGGAGCGTAGGGCACGTTTTGCAGGGTCAGCTTGGTGCTGGCCGAGGCGTACTCGTCGTAATCGTCATCATCGTCGTCGTCGCCGCTCTCGTCGGATTCGGCGATGACGTAGACGATGTATTCGCCGTCCCCGTTCACCAGATCCTCGTCGGTCTGGATCGTCGAGCTGTCCGAGTAGTCGCCGTTGAACTCGCCGTATCCGTCGCTGGCGGCAATCAGCCGTCCGCTTTCGGGCGCACCGTCGCCGTCGATCTCAACGCGGTAGATGCCGCTTTCGCCGTCGGTCTCGATGGTCCAGCTGATGGTCGCCAGATCGCCATCGGCCAGCTCGGAGCCGGGGACGATCGAGTCGATGGTCACGGTCAGCTCAGCCGCGGCCGGGGCTGCGATCAGCAACGCCAGCGCCAGTGCCAGGGCGGCCTGCCGCAGTATCGGTTTGGCTTTCACGATGATTTTCGCCTCCTGTTCGCGGCCGAATCGTATACCGGAGCCCGGCACACGGTCAACTGGAACGGTCCCTACAAATAACGCTCGATCAGCAGCTCGGCGATCTGTACCGCGTTGGTCGCCGCGCCCTTGCGCAGGTTGTCGGAGACCACCCAGATGTTCAGACCGTGTTCCACTGTATCGTCGCTACGGATGCGGCCGACAAAGGTCTCGTCGCGTCCCACGCAATTGATTCCCAGCGGGTAGCTGTTGGTCGCAGGATCATCCTGCACAACGATGCCCGGGGCCGCGGCGAACAGCTCGCGCGCGCGATCGGGACTGATCGGCCGAACGAACTCGATGTTGATCGCCTCGCCGTGACAGGCGAAGGTCGGCACGCGCACGGCCGTGGCCGTGACCTTGATCGAGTCGTCGCCGATGATTTTATTGGTCTCCCAGACCATCTTCATCTCTTCCTTGGTATAGGCGTTGTCCATGAAGACGTCGATTTGCGGCAGGCAGTTGAATGCGATCTGGTGCGCGAACTTTTTAACCTCGATCTCCTGCTGGTTGAACAGCGCGATCGACTGCTGGGCCAGCTCCTCCATCGCCAGGCGGCCGGCGCCGGAGGTCGCTTGGTAGGTCGAGACCACCACGCGCTTGATTTGCGCCTCGTCGTGCAGCGGCTTGAGCGCCACCACCATCTGGATCGTCGAGCAGTTGGGATTGGCCACGATTCCGCGGTCGGTGTAACCGGCCAGCGCGTCGGGATTGACCTCGGGCACCACCAGCGGCACGTCGGGCTCGTAACGATAGGCCGAGGTGTTGTCCACCACCACGGCTCCGGCAGCCGCCGCGGCCGGGGCAAAGCGCTCGCTCACCGATCCACCCGCGGAGAACAGTGCGATGTCAATCCCGGCAAAGCTGTCCTCGGTCAGCTCGAGCACCGTGTATTCCTTGCCGTTGTAATCAATGCTCGTGCCCGCCGAACGGGAGGAGGCCAGGGGGCGCAGCTCGAGAATCGGGAATTTGCGCTGTGAAAGCACGTTGAGCATCTGTTCGCCTACGGCGCCCGTGGCGCCGACAACCGCGACGTTGTATTGCTCCTTTTTCATCTTTCCTTACCGTTCTTGGTTGAGGGTTCGATTGTACTGGAAACTCGGCAGAGTATAGCCAACTCACGCCCACGGTCAAAGGCCGGTCCACAGTCTCCGGCCTTTTGACCGCGGGTAATTTCCTTGGGTTCCAGTTTGGAGCCGGGCGGGTTGGACGCACGGTTGTTGTTATCGCCCGGTTCCGATAAATCACGAACCCTCTTACCGGGATTAACAGCAAGAGGCGTGCCGTGAGCAATGCTGGGAAAAACACCTTGATTTAAAAAGAAAACCAACCCTAGCCGCCGTGGGCAGCGTACAACGCTTCGCAGTAACGGCCCTCAGACGTGAACACAGGGTGGCGATAAGAAGGTGGTAAAATATTGTCGTGGCCAGTTCAACCGGTCGTTGCAACATCGTACTTTCACTTTCCAGAAGGGGGTGTCGATGAGGCAACGAGGACGAGCAGGGCATTGTCGAGGGATTTACGCGCGATGGATCGTTCAGCGCGTTCTCAAAGACCCTTGGTGCATCGAGACAAGCTGTTTACTACGATGATCAATTGGCGGTTGTGGCGTGGCACCTGTACCTGCCAAGTCCGATTATCAGTCCACACACGGATGAGAACGCGCAGAGCGATCCATCGCGCCCGGCTTAGAGCCGGCGCAAAACTCGCAAGCGGACCAAACTCGTGGCTTAACGATGATCTCCGCGACGCGGGGCGGATCGGCGCTAAATGACCAGGGAAATATGCGAGCCACGCTGCGGCTCCAAGCCGCCCACTGCTCGCGCGGGGGAGGAGAGACGGCGGCGCAGCCCTTCTCGCGCTGCGCCGCCTGCATTCCCCCACCCTGGCTCGCGGGGTGTTGGAACGAAATTAATTTGCGGAGTTGGGCTAAAAGACGTGCTGTCCGTAGCGTCAATAAGCTGCGCCAGGCTCTTTAAAACCACTTGTCGCGTCTAAGACTCGAACGTCGAAGGGAATGCCAAGGGTTGCATGGTGAATCGTTTTAGTTAATTTCGAGCCAATGCGCCGCTCGCCCTACACACAAAGATCGGTTTTACGATCTTTACCTACCCCTTCCCAATCTTTCGACGCGGGGTGGCTCGTGGCGCTGCGACCAGCGTGCTTTGCGAGTTTTGTGGCGGCTCTAAGCCGCCCGGGCGCGGGGAGGGTCGTGGCGTTACGACCAGCGAGCTACGCGAGTTTTGCTGCACCTCTAAGGTGCCAAAGATCGTTTTTACGATCTTTACCCCACCTCCCCGATCTTTCGACGCGGGGTGGCTCGTGGCGCTGCGACCAGCGAACTACGCGAGTTTTGTGGCACCTCAAAGGTGCTGCGAGTTTTGTGGCGGCCCTAAGCCGCCCGGGCGCGGGGTGGATCGTTGTATTAAGACCGGCATACTGCGCGAGCCTTGCGGCAGCTCCAAGCTGCTAGAGGTCCGGGTAATCGGCCAGCAGCACGTCCATATTGTCTTCGATCAGCTCACCGTCGCTTTGCAGATAGATCATGATCTGTTCTTTGACCGCGAAGGTGTAGCGCACCTGGTTCGGATCCCAGGCCGAGGGCCAATAGAGGTAAGCGTGGTTGCCTGACGGGTGAATGCGCAGGCCTGATCCGGAAGTTGATTCAAACGGCTCGTTGAGCGCGTCGAACGGCGTGTACTTGTCCCAGCCGAGCATCACGCCCAGCCGCGCGAGGTGGATGCTGCGCTCGAGGCTGAGCACGCCGCCGGCGCGCGCCACGGCCAAGCCCGTGGCCACGGGCACGGTGTAATCGCCCAATGCGATTTGCACCAGCACGTTTTTCGGCTCGTTCCCTCCCACGGTCCGCAGGTTCCACAGCGGGGCGTAGTTGACCGGGTCGCCCGCGTCCACGCACATCTGGGCCAGGCCGAGGAAGTTGCGCATCTCGGGGGTATTGCGCTTCATGTTCAGGCCCTTGGTCGGCGCCAGGTACTCACGACGCTCGACGATCGTCGGTCCGTCGTAGACCAGCAGCGTCAGCGGATCGCCCTGGTCCGAAGCCACTCCGACCTGGAACGCGCGATCGGCCGTGACCTCGAACTGCTCGCTCAGGCCGTTGACCTGGTTGCTCAGCACAACGATCCATCCCGGCTCGAGCACTAAGGAGTCGAACGAATCGAGGATCAGGTCTTTGTTCCAGCGCAGCAGGGTGACTTGCGGGTCCAGCGGGTTGGGCTCGCCCACGATTCGCGGGCCGAGGATCTCGTAGAACACGCGGGTGGCCACCGAGGCCAGGTTCGAGCGCACCACCAGCTCGGTGAGGATTCCGCCGGGCACGTTGACCACGCCGGCGGTGACGCGGTTTTCCACCCCGAGGAATACCGAGCCCAGAATTCCGCCCATGGAGGTGCCCACGTAGTAGATCGGGTTGTTCGGACCGCCCAGATCCAGCACGCCGTCGAGGTTGAAATCGCCTTCGTCCAGGTCGAGCAGGCCGTTGTTGTTGAAGTCCGATCCGAGCTGCTGCGCGATGCGCACGAACAGCATCTGGTCGACCACGCTTTGACGCACCATGTCGCGGGTGAGGAACACGTCCGCGGTGAAGAATTCCTCGCCCGAGTCGCGCACACCGTCGCCGTCGCTGTCAGTGGCGCGGCCGTAGGTCATCGCGCCGAACAGCGTGCGTTCGATCAGGATCGTGTGCAGTTGCTCCAGGCTCAGTCCGTCGATTTCCATCGAGGGGTAGAACTTGCCGATGAACCAGCGCATCAGCCAGCCGGAGAGCTTGCCCATCGGGCCCTCCGGGTCGTCGATCCCTTGGTTGATGTATTTGTCGATCAGGTCGACCACGCCCTCTGGGCCGTGACCGGCCGCGTCCATGCTGATCGTGGCAAAGCCGTACTTGGCAATGGCGTTGGCCACCAGCACCATGTCGTCGCGGTTGCGCTCGTTGCCGTGCTGGAACAGCACTACCGGGTAGGGCGGTTGGGCCCAGCCGTTGGCTTCGCAGGGCTTGGGCACGGTAATCAGGAACGGCACCTGCTGCTGGGTGTAGTCGGCCTCGCCGCTGTTGCGGTCGATCTCGAAGATCCCCTCGGCGCTGCCCAGGAAAAACGGCGAGACAAAGCGTCCGGCCGCGAAATAGTCGATGTATTGGAAGTCGGACCAGTAGCCGTAGGGGAAGTCAAAGGGGATGCCGGGCAGCTCCTCGGACCAGCTCAGCAGCGCGTCGAAGGCCGATTGCAGAGACTCGGATTGCAGGATGAACTGGTTGCCGTCGCCGTCAATCTCGACGCTGAGCGGGTCGACGAACTCGATCCGCTGCGGAAACTCGTCGAGCAGCCGGGCCAGCGGCCCCTCGCCGTCGAGCCCGTCGCGGATCATCACCAGATCCTCGGAAATGCTTTGGGTGGTGAACACCCAGCAGAACGCCACGTGCTTAGGCGCAATCGCGAAGCGCTCGTCTGCCAGCTCGATAGCCTCCAGCGCGGGCTGCTGCTGCTGGGGGAAGTAGATGTATTCAAAACCATCGGGCGGCTGGATCGGCTCGCCAACATCGTCGCGCAGTCCGTCGGTGAGGATCACGGCGTAGCGCGTGGCGGGCAGCAGCGGCACGATCGGCTTGAGAATCAGGGTGTCGGTTTCGTCCTCGTAATAGGTGCGGCGGTTGCCCGGGGCAAAGATCATGTCGAGCATCTCGTTGTGCTCGTCAAGGGGGAACAGGGCCACCGGTTTTTCGAGCACCATCGGGTATTGATCGAGGCCCAGGTCGAGGGGCACGGCCGCGCCGTAATCCGGCGAGTCGGGGTCGATGTCGATCAGCAGCGCCGTGCGCTGGTCGATGGTCTCGATATTGAGCGGCGCGTCGAACGAGACCGTCAGCGGCATGGCCGCGCCAAACCCGTCCAGGCGATTGAGGCGGCGGCGCATCATTCGCTCGAATTCGGTGTCGGCCACGGTCGGCAGGTCCAGCCGCAGGCCGGTGGGCGTCGATGGGTCCAGCCGGGTCAGGATGTCGTTGGGAAACGGCAGCAGCGGCATCGGGTGGGAGTCGGGCTGAAACACCACATGCGGCCCGTCGCCGCCCGGGTTGTGCGCCGGCGGCAGATCGCTCGGCGGATCAAAGTCCCCGCGGTCGCATCCCGTTGCGCACAGCAGCGTCAGCAGCACCAGGATCGATAGGAAAAATCGGAAACCAGCCGCGGAAAAATTGCCGTAGGGCATCGCTACTCCCGCTCGAGTTTGCGCCGTTCCAGGCGCTGTTGGGCCTCAGCCACGTCGGTCGGATACTTGCGTGCGATGCAGGCCAGGCACAGCTCGTTCTCAGCCTGGCCGAGCCCCTCGATCAGTCCGCTGCGGCTGATGTAGTTTACGCTGGTGCATCCCATTTCCGCTCGTACCTGTTCGATGGTTTTTCCTGATGCGATCAACTGCGTTTCGTCCGGAGTGTCGATTCCGTAGTAGCAAGGCCCGATGATCGGCGGCGAGTAGTAGAACATGTGCACCTCGCGCGCGCCCAGGTCGAACAAGCGGGCGACGATCTTGCGCCCGGTCGTGCCGCGCACGTTGCTGTCGTCGACGACCGCCAGCGATCTACCTTCGATGAAGTCGCGGATGAAGATGAACTTGTCGTCGATGGCCCGGCGGCGTTTCTCGATCGAGGTCTCCTGGAACGAGCGCTTGTTGTCGACCTTGATGATCGCGCGCTTGATCGGCAGACCCATGGCTCGGGCGAAGCTGTGGCCGGTGGAGATCGCGGTTCCCGGTAGGCCGACCACCGTGTCCAGCCGCTCGCGCAGCTCGCTGTTCTCGCGGGCCAGCACCTCGCCCAGCCGCTGACGCACCACCTCGACCACATGGCCGTTGTAGCGGCTGTCAGGCCGGGAGAAGTAGACGTACTCGAAGAAGCAGAACGCGGGCTTGGCCCGCGCGGACTCGATGCGGTGGACCTTGAGCGTATCGATCTCGACGAACACCGCCTCGCCGGCCTTGATCTCCTGGATCTGGTGATAGTCGCCGAAATAGTTGAAGACCGAGGTCTCGGAGGCAAAGGCCCACTCGATCGGCCTTCCCGAGTAATCGTAGCGGCAGGCCATGCACAGCGGACGGATGCCGTTGACGTCCTTGAACGCCAGCAGGCCGCGATCGGTCAGGCTCAGGCAGGAGTAAGCCCCGACCAGGGTTTCCTGAACTTCCTCGACGCTTTTAAACAGGCGCTGAACGTACTGCTCGCGATTATCGGCGTTGTGTAGTTTGTTCTTGTTGAAGCGGTCGACCAGCGAGTATTGGATTACCTTGGCGTCGACCTCGGTCTGGAAGCTGAAGCCGCGCTTTTTAAGTTTGTTGGTGATCGAGACCAGGTTGACCAGATCGCCGTTGGAGCAGGTGGCCATGCCCGGACGTTCGGAGAATACCGGCTGGATGTTGCGCAGCAGCATCTGCTTGTTGGACTTGCCGCTGGTGGAGTAGCGCGTGTGCGCGATACCGCTGTTGCCCACCAAATCGGAGCTGTCGCGCTGGAAGAACAGCAGCGAGGCCGGTCCCAATCCGCCGTGGTCGTGGAAATAGTTGCCGTCGAAAGTCACGACCCGCGTTGATTGCTCGCCGCGGTTCTGCAACCTGCTCGCTCCTGCGATCAGGCGGTCGACAACCGGTTGGGAACCGACGATTCCTAGTACGCCGCACATAGCTGCTTATCCTTGTGTCGGGATTGTTTGTTGACCGAATTCTACGAGGGGGCGGGTCGACTGTAAAGCAAGCCGCAGACCCAAATATTAGGCGCTGACAGGCGAGAGCGTCAGCAAAGTGATCTCGGCCGGACAATTGATGCGCAAGGGCATGATGCTCGTGCCGATGCCGCGGCTGACGTACATCGTCGCGGTCTTCTCGCAATAGAGCCCGGATACATAGCCGTCCGCGCCGAACGGCAGGAACGGCGGTTTGAACAACGGCGGCTTAATTTGGCCGCCGTGGGTGTGCCCGCAAAGCACCAGTTCGGCGGACATCCCGCGCGAGCGCAGCGCACGCAGGATAACCGGGGCGTGGGCCAGCACCAGGCGGCAGCGGTTGTCGGGAAACGGGGCCAGACCCTTGAGGTCGTCCAGGCCCAAGGCGGGATCGTCCGTGCCGATGATCCAGATTCCGGCGTCGGCCAGGTCGTGCGCCTGATTGACCAGCAGCTTCGCTCCCACCTCGCGCAGGTCCGTACCCAGCTGCTTTGCGCTGTAGCCCACCCAGTGCTCCCAGTTGCCCATCACGGCCAGGCAGCCCAGCGGCGGATTCAGCGCGTCGACCAGCTCCAGCAGCGGTTCGCGGCCTTGCTCGGACTCGGTGTAGTCGCCGCCGAGCAGCACCAGGTCCGGATTTAGGCCGTTGGTCAATTCGACGATCTTCGCCACCCGTTCGGGGTCCGCTTCGCGGAAGTGCATGTCGGTCAACAGTGCGACCCGCACTTGATTGCGCAGATGCGGCAGCTCGAGCCGCACCTGCTCGACCGCAATTGCAAAGTGTTCGTAGAGCACATCACCGGCCAGCAACGTCGCGCCCGAGGCCAGAACGCCCCCGCCGATCAGCAGGTTGCGACGCGAGATTCCGGGTTTATTTCTGTGACGATCCATTGCCGGAGGGCGGGGTTGGTCGATTTGCAGCCTTGCGCGCGCGGCGTCGCGTGTACAGTCCGAACGCCAGCCGGAACAAGCCGCCGAGCAGCAGCAGGGCGCCGAACGCGCCGAGCATCGTTTCGTTGTTCAATCCGATCCAGGCTACGAGCAAAGCTGCCGCGGTGATTACGATCAGCGTGCGCCAGGGCCAGCCCTGGAGCAGCGGTTTGATGCGATCGCGCGTTCCGGGGAAAAGCAATACGCCCAGCAGAAACAGCGCCACGATCGCCGCGATGGAGCCGATCAGGGTCGTCCGGCGCTGTTTTCTGCGCCAATCGGCGTCCACATGGGCCGACCCGACCTTGTCCAGCGGCACGTACAGCGCAAGCCGTGTTCCGTAAAGCGCGGGGAATTGAACCAGCCGATCACGATCGCCCTCGCGCGCCACCGGGCGCGGGCCGTTCTGGGTAAAGCCCTTGGGCGTCAGGCCCGCGGGCACGCTGATCGAGGCGGTGATCCCCTTGTCCAGCTGCATTCTTAGCGGGAATGGCTCCACCGGCAAAAACAGCGCGGCGTCGCTCAGAGAATGGCGTAAAAACGCGATCAACACCGGGCAGGAGACTTTGAGATCAATGGAGTCGTCCATGGGCAGCGGTTGGCCCAGCTCGACGTGCAGCTCGTCGCCCTCCGCGGTGAGTCTTGCGATCCCGACGTTGGCCTTGGCAATGCAATCGGCCGGGTCGACCGGACTGTTCTCGGCGCCGCGCATTCGCGGCAGATCGATCCGCGTGGGCCGCGATCCAGCGCGATCGGGCGAAGCCAACAGACTCACGCTCCAAATCGCGCTGCCATCATTTTCGGCGTCGAGGTCTACCCGCGCCTCGCTGACGTTGAGCAGGCTGCGCGGAAAACTCAATCGTAATAGATCGTCCAGAGCTGCGGGCGGGGCCTCGATTGCGGCGGACCAGATTCCGGTTTGCGGATCGAGGGTCGGATCGAGAATGCCCGATGAGTCGATACTGATCTGGGACGCATCGATCCCCGGCCCAGGTCGTACGCGGACTTGTACTTGCGCGGCCTGTTCGCGCAACTCGATGAGGAAAACGCCCAGCGGGATCGTGGCGGACATCGGCGGCCCCACGCCCCAGACCTCGTCGGCCTCGATGCAGCCCCAGGCGCGCAGGGTCATACGCTCGCCCGATTGCGGCGTGCTAGGCAACTGGACCAGAAACTCGTTGCCGGCGTTGGCGCTGACCTGAATCTGCGCCGCACGGCCGTTTACCTCGGCGCGGAAGCAATCGCCGGGTCGGCGTGACTCGGGCAGACGCAGCAGCAGCGTGTTTGAGGGGTGCGGACCCACAAGCAGTTCGCCGATGATCTCAACATTGACCGATCCGGTGTCCAGCGGTTCGACATCGATGGTGTAACGCTCGATCCTCCAGGCCAGGGCGCGCCAGAGGATCGAGACCGCCGGAGGGGAGTCGGGATTGATTCGTTGCCAATCGTGTTCGATCACGATTCGGTCGTTCGCCGATTGGATCGAGTCGGTATAGGGCAGCACCCCTTTAATGCGGGAGCGCTCCAATCCGGCGGGCAGCACGATCGTGCTGTGCAGATCGCTGGGACCCAGAAGCTCCACTCCGCCGGGAAACGGCGGCTTGAGAATCACGGACATCAGCTCCGTGTTTTGCTGGTCGCTCTCGATGACGTAGTCCACGTCG